>JAISRW010000147.1 GCA_031273405.1 Treponema sp. | reverse complement strand
GAAAGCCCCCGCCGCCGTATCTCCTCTTGCGTTATGCCGATATTCTTCAACGCCCGGTGGAACTTGTTGTACATCAGCCTCCGGCATACCGGCGTCTCCCCGCCGTCCAGCGAAAAAACATACCCGTTGTTGTTTTCAGCCGCAAGCTGCCGCAGTTCGTTCAGGATCACCGGAGCCAGCGGTATGTTCCGCTTTTCCTTGGTCTTGGTAGGCCGGTAGCCGTATTCGTCATGCTGGGCGCAGACGTGGATGTACTCATCGAAAATATTCTCTCCCCGCAATCCAAGTATTTCGCTTGCCCTCATGCCCGTGCAGGCCGCCAGCTTGTTCCCCAGGTAAGAAATCCGGTCGTCTCCCCAAACCGTCTCCCACTGCCGGGGGAATAACAACCGGACTTCCGCCGGGGTGATAATCTCGATAGCCTTCCGGTCATTCTTGAGTTTCTTCACCGCCGCCGCCGGGTTCGTGCTGATGAGTTTCCGGTTCACCGCCTCATTGAGCATAAGCCATAACGTCCCGAATACCGTATTGGCATAGGTATTCTTGTAACTCTTGGTTTCCTCTTTGCCGTCAGCGTTAATGATCTTCCGTTCCCTGAAACCCAAAAGCCAGTTGTTAATATCCTCGGAAGTAATCTTGTCCAGCCGTGTTTTCCCGAAGTAGGGGAGAATCTGGTTCCTCACCATCTTCCGGCAGTTATCGGCGTAAGCCTGGGTAATATCCTTCCGCCCTTTCTGGTTCTTGAGATATTCGCAGGTATTCCAATCCCACCAATCGGCGGCGTATTCTTCGAATGTCGGAACGTGCTGTTTGTTGGGAAACAAATTCCCATCCCGGTAGAGCCGCATACAGTAAGCCCTTGCGGCGGTCTTGGTCACCTGTCCGGTAGATAATCCCGAAGAACGGTTGCCGTTCACATCATAACACTGGTAGTAGAACACCACTTTACCGGAGCGCAGTTTCCGTGGAAACACTGAAAAAACATCCTTTACCCTCATACAGACCTCTTTTACGGATATTGCAATCACAGCCGCAATGCCGCAAATTTGTAGTTGTATAAACCCGCTGAACCAGCAACGCTAATTCATTATAGGGTAAAGAAATAACACCGCCTGTCACGTTCTGAATATAGGTAAAATGCGCAATCCGGCACATCTCGAAAACAGCCGGAACGTTATGCGTCAAATGGTTACCGTAACATTCGCAGCAGACGGCGGAAGTCCCGTTCCGGCAGTTCAAACTGTCGTCTCCGGCGGGTACGCAACTCAACCGGCAGCCATGACAAAAGGCGATAACACCTTCGGCGGCTGGTATAAAGAAGCGGATTTTACTACTCAGTGGAATTTCACGATCGACACCGTAACTGCAAACGTCACGCTCTACGCCAAATGGATTGAACCCGCTGTAACCGAAACCGGGACATTTGAAATAAAGATTACCGGAATTCCCGGGTCCGTAACGGCTAACGATAAATACGACCATATTGTTATCGGCATGGGTCAGGCTAACGAGATGAAACTTGATGGCACAAACGTCATTGCCGGTTGGTCTGCACAAACCGGCGTATCACTCACTATTGACGGGTCCGGCAAAAATCAGTGGTTTCAAACATATATGTATGAGATCGGAGGTTCTGCAAAGTACACTGGTACGGCCGGTTATTATGACATTGGCCTCATGGTAACAGGCGAAACCAATGAAGTCCTTGTAAAGGGGTGGAGAAATGTTCGGCTTGAGGTGAACACGGTAACTACTTTTGCTTACGGTGATGCAAAAGATTTTACAAGCGGCGCCGGCGAAACTCCCAAGAGCCTAACCATTACCGGGATAAGCGGCTATACCGGACCGGTAACGATTGTTATTACCACAATAATCGTTGATAGACCTGAACAGGTTGCTGCTACCACAAGCCCTGATAGACCGGTTGAGGTTGCGGTTGCCTGGGGTACGGGTACGGTTTCCGGTAAAAGTGTGGAAATTCCTCTAAAAGCTCTTGACTTTGAATCTCCAAACTGCCCCTCCTTCATAGACAAAGATTGGCAGCCCGATAGGGATGGTGAATATTTTGTTGCGTTGTTTAAGACAACTCCCGATAATATTTTTTCAGCTACAGCTACCCCCGATCTTGTATTACCCGCTCTTGTATTTTTCACAGAAGGAAACAACACTTCTGTTGCCTGGGAAAAATTTGAGCCAATAAACAATGGAGGTGAATCGGGCGATCCGGAAGAAAAACAACAAGAAGGCGGTGAAGAGGGGGGACAACCTGGTGGTACGGCCGAATCAACCCGATAACGGTCGGTTGAGGAACCTGTTAGGGAGACGATGGTAGAAGGGTCAGAAGGAGCCCGCCGCCAATAAGGATACACGGCGCCGTTTAGTAAGTGATACGGGATGAGGGACAGGGATACGTGAAGGGCGAAGGCGAAAAGCCGGCAACGCTCTTCACTCCTGCCTCATAACTTATCACGTGCGTCAGGAGACAGACAACAGATCGCCGCTACAGTTTAAATTTAAGGTTGCTTTCCCAAAACTGAAGTTTTGGGAAAACTTCAGTATTTAGCAGTTTGTTGCGCTTCACGCATAAAACCTACAAGTCCCACAGGCTGCCTACTAGTCCAGCCGCTGCATTTCGTCGATTCTGTCCTTGACGTTCTGGCTGCGGTCAAGGATGTTGAGGCCTTCCCGGGCGGGATCGAACCTGGGATTCAGGGCTAGGGCGTCTTCCCAGTGCTGGCGGGCCTTGGCATAGTCGCTCTGGGCATAGGCCTCGAGGCCGGCAAGATAGAGCTCGTCTACCCGGGCGGCTAGGGCGCGCCTTCCTCCGTCCCCCAAATCCAAACGGACCCCCAGGCTTACCCGGTTCAGAGGCTGCATCTGGGTCAGGAGATCTAGGGTATAGTTTATATCCAGGGATATTTTTTCCAGTTTTACGGCGCTTCCCAGGGTGATGCGGACATTTCCCGCCTTGCCCATGAGGCCGCACCTCATGGAAAGGAAATTAGTCACCGAAGCGGAGAAACCGGCGGCCCAGTAAGGTTTTTCGGAGAGACTTATGTCGCGGAGATTCACCGGAAAAGAATAATCAAAGGAAATCAGGATGGGCCGCAGAGGCTTATAGGAAAAAGCCGCCACAGCCACAGCCGGCAGGGGATCTTCCATTGCCGGAGGCCCCAGGTTACGGAACACCAGGGCGACGGAGGTGTTTTGCTCCCTGGCGCTATAGGGTTTCAAGAAATCAAAACGGACCAAGGCCCCGATATCGGCCATGACCATGGCGGTGGACTGGGATCTTCCGGAACCTGAAATAATGGTCCCGGTATTATTGCCCAAGTCGTCGGCGTCGGTATAATCCGGGACAAAGCGGAAAGCCCCTTTCAGATTGGCTCCCAGGGAGATGCCCGAAAAATAGTAGCCCGACAAAAAATTGTAGGAGGCATTCAGGGCCGCCACAGCTTCGGAATAATAACCCTTGGAAACCCTGTCGCCGTAGATATTGTATTCGGTAAAGGGGGTATAGAGCCATTTTGCCCCGGCAGCGAAACCAAAGTCCCTTATCCGGGAAGCAAAAACAGCCCCTTCCACCTTGGTATCCGCAATCCAGTTATTATGAAAAAGGGCCAGTTCCGTATGGGGCAGCATGGACGAACCCGCCGGGTTGTACTCAATAAAAGAAATATCATCGGCCACCGCCGCGAAAGCCCCGGCCATGCCTTCGGAACGGCCCCCCATAGGGACATTCAGCACCGGAAACGCGGTAAGCCCGGCGTTTTCATCGGGTCCGTAGATGGAATTAAGGTAATCGGCAATGGAACCATAGCCCCCGGCGCTAAAATCCAAAGCGCCGGCGCTCGGGAAAGCCGAGAGGAGGAAAACCAAGAAAACGAAAAAAAAGAGGCCGTGTCTCATTTGTCAATAAATATATATCGGAATTTAATAAAAAACTATGAGGGCTTCCCGCTTCCGGCAGCCTGTATCCTATATTATCCCATATCTATGGATGAATTCGAAAGAATTGTAGCTACTCAGGACTAACGCGGGGTTAAATGCACTTGAGAACAAGAAAAATATATGAAAAATCGTATATACCTGAGTAGTGAGGCTTTCCCAAAACTTCAGTTTTGGGAAAAGCTCTAGCAGCCGCGGACCTTCGGTCCGATTGCTCTTGGAGGTTTTCATGGCTTTTTTAGTTAAAAAAGCCATGAAAACCACGATAAATGGGCATGCTTTCTGAGTTTGTAAGGTATAAATATTCATTTTATGAATATTTATACTGGTTTATGCGCAAAGCGCAACAAACTCCTAGTTACAAAGAATTTTAACCGCCGGCGGCACGGACAACACGGACGGGAAGAGGGACAATCGACCGCGCCGATTGTCTCGGAGTTTTGCTTCCCAAAGCTCCACCGGTGGGGCTCGCTTTCTTCTTCAAAATAGCGAATCTTTCAAAATACCAGAGTTTCCAAGGGGCTTTTTCCATAATCTACAGACTATTTAAGGTTTCTCCGATATTTAGAAGTATAGTATGAATAGGTGTATTGGGTAATGATTTTCCTGGGCTCAGCGGCCGGTGGCTGTCCCGCAAAGCCTCTGATCCGACTCTTGGCGGCGGCTATTTTTCTTTTGGTAGGTTCTGTTTTTCTTTACGGGAGGGGAGACAGGGACGAGGTCTTGTCCTGGGCCGACAGCCTCATGGAAAACAAGGAATATGACGAAGCCATTCAGATTTTAAGCGAATATATGAAAACCAATCCGGATAAATTCAAAGATGCCCAGCGGCGGCTTCAGCGCATTATCCGGATTCGGGAAAGGTACAACGCCATCGCCGATGAACTTCTCGATACCTTGCGGGATCGTCCCGATGATAACGAAAGGATTCTGGAACTTACCGAGGCTTTAAACGCCATAGAACCCGCTACAAATCCCACCGCCCAAAGATTCCTCAGGCAGGTCGCGGCCTTGGCTGTATTCAACCGGAACCGGAGCCGCCTCGAAGCGATCCTTGCCAACGGCCGGGCCCTCCTGGAGAGGGGTGATTATACCGGCGCAATGGCCGCCTATGCCGGGGGCCTTGATATATACCAGGAAGAGTATTTTAGCGCCGGTTACGGGGAAGAGGCCGAGAGACTGGCAAGAGAGGGGCTTGAAAATGTTTTCCGGGAGCTATCGAATTTTTCCGCCCTCGAGGCCCCCTTTAACCAGGCGGCCGGCAGGCTGAGGGATTCCGTCGGAGGCCCCTATTCGGAGGAGATCCCGCAGCTTTACGGAGACCTCGCAAGGGGCATAGAGGACCTGACCGCCCTCAGGAACAAGCTTAGGGAGGTGGCTGTTGCCTATAATACCCAGCAGAAAATACTCCAGGAGGAAAACGAAGACCTGGGGGATCGTTCCTTTCTTGCTTTTGCCTTCCGCCTCATTCACAGGGACGAGGGAATGCTGGGGGTTCTGGACAGGTTCTGGGAAGATAAGGTTTCGCCGGCCGAGGCGGCGGTTGCGGACAGGGCGGATTTTTTCTATGGTCAAGCTTATGCGGCGGCGGACAACCGGGAATACTCAAGGGCCCTTCCCCTGCTGGAGAATGCGGCGGGCTATATTTCAATCTCCCTGGATTTCATAAACCGGCGCTATGCCTATAAGGAAAAGGACGATCCCCCGGCGGCTATCCTTTTTAATGAAAGGGTGTTATTGGAACAAACAGGCGATTACCTTAAATATCGGGCCATGGGTATGGCCGTTTCTGCCATAAAAGACACCGAGGTTCTCGGCCAAAGGGTGAGGGGCCTTTCCGAAGAGGGCTTCCCGGCCCTGTCTCTATGGAGGGAGGGCCTGATGGGAAGGGAGGATGCCGAAGCGGCGGAACAGAGGTTACGGAACTCCTTTACCGATTTGGGAGCAGAGCTGGCCCTTGTGAGGACAACCCTGAATGACGGAAACGCTTTAATCGAAAATTCAATCGAGAATTACCGGAATATCTACGAAGAATCCGGAACGGAAGAGGAAACCCCCCTGGCGTTTATGAATAATGCCGGGGGCATCATTGGGGCCGTGGATGCTTTTGTCAGGGAACAAATTGCTAATTCCGTCCTGCGGCGCTATACCATTTCCAACGGGGATTTTGAAAAGGAGCTAACGGCCAGGGAAGGGGAATTTGCGGAGGCCGATGCTCTGATACAAGGAATTCCCCAGACCCCCAGGGACGGCATTGAATACATAGCCCATTATCCTTCCGAGGGATTGATAATCCTTACCAGCTTGAGCCGGAACCTTTCCGCCAATCTGGCCGTGGGAAGGGAACTCCTTTCCCGCTACGGCTCCGAAGACAGGGAGACCCTCAATTTTTCCGGGATGAGTTCGCTTTATGCCTCGGCCCAGGCAATGTTTAACCGCCTGGATAGCCTTCAGGCCCGGATCGGGCCCCTCACGGCTGCCACCGAGGCCCAGATATTCCGGGCCGACGCCTTCAGAAATGAAGGGGACCTGTTTTTCCGGGAAGCCCAAGCCGCCGCCGACCGCGACCAATTGGAGATCGCTCGGGAACGCCTGGATACGGCTGCCGCCCGGTATCAAAATTCTCTGGCTTTGCAGGAGTCTCCGTCCCTCAGGGCCGCCTGGGATACCCAACTGGTAAACCTGGGTACCGAGATTGCCAGGCGGCTGAACGACGTCATAATCAGGGAAGTCCGCACCCTGGTCAATAACGCAAGGGATGTATATTATGAGGGCAATTTTGACCGGGCTGAAAATTTTTTGGTCCGGGCCCAAAACCGCTGGAGGATTACCAACTCTGTCGAAAATTCCGAGGTCGCCTATTGGCTCAACCTGGTCAGAGGCGCCCTGTCCCTCTATGCGGGAAAAACCATCCCTATTACCGCTCCCCTCTATGCGGAAATGAGCCAGCTTTTAAGCGAAGCCAACCGGGACTTCGAGGAAGGACTCAGGATGCTGAACGGCGGCAGGCGGCAGGCGGGGCTTTCCAGATTAAGCGAAGTCCTGCAGATAACCCGGGAGATTCGGCTCATATTCCCCATGAACCAGGAGGCCCGGCTTTTGGAACTCAGGACAGAGCAGGTAACCGACCCCGACGCCTTTGAGAGGACCTTCCGTGACCGCATTAACGAGGCGATAGCGGGAACCAAGCCCGGCTTGCGGTCCCAGGAATCCTTCGCGACCCTCCAAGAATTGGCCCTTATAAACCCGCAGTATCCCAATATCGATAGGATTATACGGCAGGCGAGAATTGACATGGGGCTGATACCTCCCGACCCGGACCCCAGGGCCATCGCCCGTTCCAGCGAACTCACCCGGCTGGCCCGGAGTATTATCGACGCCCAAAATTCGGTTCAGTACCAGATAGCCCTGGCCCAGCTTGACGAAGCTATTCTTCTTAATCCCACTAATAACAACGCGATCATAGCCAAAGATATACTCCTGACCAGGACGACCGGCAGCGGCGTTATCGTGCTGGACAGTAATTCCAGGGAGGAATACGACCGGGCGGTCCTGGAACTTCAGCAGGGGAAGTATATCAACGCCTGGACCATCGTGCAGAGGCTCTTGCAGAATCCAAGAAACCGCAATTCCACCCTGATTCTGGATTTACAGCGCAGGATAGAATCGGTATTATGATAAAAATTAAATCCAAAGCGCTGTTTTTTGTTTTATTTTTTTTTCTCATGGTTTTTTTCCTGGAAGCTCAAAATACCTTTTACTGGGAAGAGCCGGAGGTCTTTTCCCCGTCCGGGGGGAGCTTTCCCGCTTCGGCCTATAACGGCGATTTCAGCGTTCTCATCTGGCAGGAAACGGAAAAACGGCCGGCCGGCGAAAGCGGGACAATCGGGGGCGGCAGCATCAGGATTGCCCTGGCGCTTAAAGAGCGGGAGGGCGGCTGGAAAAGGCAGGGAATCATCGGGGGCCCCTATGCCTATTCCGGCTCGGAACCTTCGATCTTGACCGTTGCCATCGATCTCCGGGGCCGTATTCTGATTGCCGCGGCCGCTTCGACCTCCCGGACAGAGATCCTGGTTTCCGAAGACAGAGGGCTCAGCTTTGAGCGTTACCATATTAACAGCGGCGCCGAAACCTTGCTGGCTCCCAGGATTGCCATTGCCGCCGACGGGAGCTACCTCCTT
Organism: Treponema sp.; assembly: GCA_031273405.1. Next base: position 5,117 of record JAISRW010000147.1, on the reverse strand, counting down.
TTTGTCACCAGGGGGAACGAGGATTCCCTTTCTATCTATTACGCCCGTTCCGCCAACGCCCAAACCTGGACCCCCTTTGAGCCCTTTGTCACGGATCCGGGAATGCAGCTCAATTTTCTGCCCTCCCATGTTTCTTTTGGATCTTCCGAGTATGTGGTATTTCAGTCTTATTTAGGCGGCGTCGACACGACGCCTTCGTTTCAGCTCTTTTTTAAAATTTCAAACGACGGGGGAAGAACCTGGACGCCCTCCCGGCTTTTTACAAACTTCCGCGATCCCTATATGTCTACCGGCTCGCCTCCTGACAACTTTGACAATCAGCGGCCCCATCTTTCGGTCCAGGGGGATTCTCTTTTCCTGGTGTGGGAAAGGCGCTACCGGAACGGCTCGCCCCAGATTTACGCCGCCTCGGTAGGAAGGAACGGCAATCTTCTTGAGGCATGCGAGCGGGTTAACTCTTCCGAGTCCTCTTGCAGCAACCCGATAGGTTTTTCCCATAACGGCCTGCCCCTGGTGGTCTGGTTTGAAAACCGCCGCGGCCAGAGCCGGATCTACCTAGCCCGGCGAACGGGGCTTACCTGGCAGGACACGGAGCTTCCGGCGGTGAATGCCGGGGACGCTTCCTTCGGCCGCCCCGCCTCGGACGCCGACGGGCTTTACATCTTTTGGCAGGCCTCGGGCCCCCAGGACAGTTCCTGGATTTATTCGCTGCTGCCGGATACCAGCGTGACCCCCCCCCGGATCATAGCCGGCAATTTTAGCCCCGGCAGGCGTTCCCGGGGAGAGCGGGTGCTGTTTTCCTGGGATCCTCCCGCTGATTCTTCGGGCATCCAGGGCGTCTCCTATTCCTGGAGCCGGGATGAGGAAGCCTTGCCGGATAAGCGGGTCATGATTTATAATAACCAGGACGCTAGGGCCGCCGCTATTGAAACGGCTGCCGATGAAGAGGGAATCTGGTATTTTAGCATTATGGCCCGGGACTATGCCGGCAACTGGTCCCTTCCGGCAAGGATGGAATATATACGGGATATAACCCCCCCCCCGGCGGCAGCGATCATCCGGCTCCCGCTGGACGGCAACGGGTATCTTGTTTCCAATAGCTTTACCATGAGGTGGAATCCCCCGCCGGCCTCGGATATCGCCGGATATACCTGGAGCCTCCAGTACCTGGGCCCTGCCGGCATGCCGGTTCCGCCTATCCCTGCCGGGGGAGGGGTAATCCGCACACCCAGGATCCAGGGAACCGAAAATTATGCCGTTTTTGAGAACCAGGACGACGGGGCATGGTCCTTTACAGTTTCCGCCATTGACGAGGTGGGGAATATTGGTCCCGCCTCGACTATCATTTTCCGCACCAATAAGTATGTCCCCCATACCTACATCACCTGGGTTGACGCCCGGCAGGACGAGCAGGGGATTCTCAATTTCAGGCTCATCGGCCGGGGTTTTGCCGACGGCGGCAACGTGGTCAGGGTCTTCCTTGACGATGATGGGAAGCCCCCTTACCAAAGGGAATTTCTCTTCCGCCGGGGGGAATACCGGGTGGCTTCGGACCGGGAGATTAACAACCTTATTGCCGAAGGCCTGGACGAAGGTACATACCGGGTGGGTGTCGAGCATCCTTTGCGGGGAATTTATTTCAGCCCTTCGGTTGTATCGGTAAGCGAAACCGGAACGGTCAAATTTGGCGACTTCTCGGCCTCTTGGGAACCCTCCTGGCTCCGCCGGGGAGAGCGGCGTTTCACCCTTAATACGCCTTATCTCATTCTTATAGCGGTTCTTGTTTTCTGCCTTTTGGGGATTCTGGTCACCCTCAGGGGGATCGGCAGTGTCGTGGCGGAGGGCGCGGTCTTGCGGCTTGATGCCGCCGCTCTTCTTACAGGAGATTTTATGCCTTCGGAAAAGAAAAAACGGGTTACCCGGATTAGGCGGCGGGGGGTGGGCCTTCGTTTGAAACTCGCTTCTTTCACCATAGCCCTGGTTATGCTGGTAGTCGTCATGGTCTCGGCCCCCATGTACCTCATGATGACCCAGATCCAGCGGGAAACCCTCTTCAGGGGCCTCTGGGACCGTTCCACGGTTCTCCTGGAAGCCCTGACCGGGGAAGCCCGGGCATACCTGGCCCAGCGCAACATCCTGGAACTGGGCTTCCTTCCCGCCCGTATGTCCGCCATTCCCGAAGCCCAGTATGTGACCATCACCGGCTACAATCCCGAGGCCGCCGTTTTCGGCGATCAGGTTTGGGCGACCAACGATCCGGCTATCACCGAAACCCACGAGAAGATAGACACCCTCCAGCTCCAGCCCGGAGTTTCCCGAATCACCGACGTTATCAGCCCCGCCCTGGCGGACTTCAGCAGGGAACTCGAAGACCAGGCCCGGCGGGAAGTGGGGGAAATTTCCACCGCCATCGGCTCCCTCAACCAGGAAGCCCTCGGCCTGGCCCTGCGCAGTGACGAGGCAAGCCGCCGGCGTCTGGACGAAATCCAGGCGAGCGTTCGGAACCTGGAAGCCAGGGTAACCGAACGCCTCAACACCATAGGCGGCAGAATAGCCTCGGAGCCTTCTTTCTCCCTGGAAAATTTTGAGCTTCCCCCTGACGGCGCCTATATTTTCTATAAACCCATCATGTTCCGCCAGGGCTCGGAAGAAGTTTTCTTCAGGGGCCTTATCAGGCTGGGGGTCTCGGTAGATTCCATTCTGGATTCCATCGCCGAAGGGCAGAGGAATCTCTTCAGGGTCATCATCCTGGTGGCCCTGGCCGCGGTGATCATCGGCGCCATCGGCGCCCTTCTCCTCTCGACCATCATCATCATCCCCATCCGCAGGCTTGTGAGCCATGTAGAAATTATCCGCGATACCGAGGACAAGTCCAGGCTCGAGGGAGTCGAGATCCGGATCAAATCCCGTGACGAGATAGCCGTCCTGGGGACTACCATCAACGACATGACAGAGGGCCTGGTAAAAGCCGCCGCCGCCGCCTCGGACCTCTCTATCGGCAAGGAAATACAGAAAAAGTTCATCCCCCTGGAACTGGATAGGGAAGGGAACAAGCTTACCTCAGGCGCCAAGGACACCAAAAATCTCTATTTTTTCGGCTACTACGAAGGCGCGAAAGGCGTGTCCGGGGACTACTTCGATTACCAGGATCTGGACGGCCGATACTATGCCGTCATCAAATGCGATGTGGCCGGCAAGGGCATACCCGCCGCCCTCATCATGATCCAGGTAGCTACCATGTTCCTCAACTATTTTAAGCAGTGGAAGCCCACCGAAAAGGGCATGCGCATCAACGACGTGGTTTACCAGATCAACGATTTTATCGAAACTCTGGCCTTTAAAGGCCGCTTCGCCGCCTTCACCCTCTGCCTCTTCGATTCCCAGACCGGTGTGGTCCGGTTCTGCAACGCCGGGGACAATATCGTCCACCTTTTCGACGCTTCCGAAGGCCGCCTCAAAACCCTGACCCTGCCGGAAACCCCCGCGACAGGGGTGCTCCCGAACTTCATGATAGAATCCAAGGGCGGCTACACGGTCCAGAGCATAACGATAGATCCCGGTGACATACTCCTGCTCTATACCGACGGTATCGAGGAAGCGAAGCGGAAATTCCGCGGCCCCGATTTTGAGGAGATTATCTGCGCCGAAGGAGGCGCCCCCAACGACACGCCCCACGAGAACCATGTGGTAGGCCAGGGGGACGAGGAGATGGGCCCGGACAGGGTCCAGGGAATCATCAACGCGGTGATGAACAGGGAGGTCTATACCCTCCACAAGTGGCACAATCCCGAGGGGAACGATCGCGATCTGACCTTCGACTTTACCGGCTGCCAGGGGTCTGTGGAAGAAGTAATCATGGCCATGGTTTCGGTGGAAAAAATGTTCCGCTGCTACAAGAGCCCTAGGGCCGCCGAGGACAACCGGGTCCTGGTCGACAAGAAAGTCGACGCCTTTCTCAAGGAGCACTTCCTCCAGTACCGTACTTATTGTTCCAATACCAGGGAAAACCCTGGCAATGACGCGTATATGTATTATACTTTTGTTGATGAGGACGATCAGTACGATGATCTGACCATCCTGGGAATCAAACGAAAATAAAAAAAGCCCCGTAACTCGGAGCCAAAGGAGAATGTATGAATTTCAGTGAGCGGATGAAAAAGCTTATGGATCAAGGCCTGGCCGCGTCCAAGGATTTGGCCGTCAGAGCCGGAGAAAAAGCCCAGGATCTGGGGGAGAAAGGCTACGAGGCTTCCAAAAAACTGGCCGTCAGGGCGGGAGCCAAGGCCCAGGAACTGGGCGAGCGGGGTGTTCTGGCCCTGGAAATCAGGCAGTTGGAAAGCCGGGCTCAAAAGCTTATAGGCCGTCTGGGGAACGAAGCCTACGCAGCCTTTGTGGAACGGAAAGTAAAGACCCTCTCCGCCGACACGGTAGCGGTAAACACTATTCTTACCGAACTGGACCAGGTCAGGCAGTCTATCGAGGAAAAAGAAGCGGAACTGAAAAGCCGGAAAAGTTAAAGACCAGCAGCCATTCAGGCGCCTATATGCCAATAACGGCTAGGAGTTTGTTGCGCTTCGCGCATAAAATCTCCAAAAACCGCCTGCAAGGCGCTTGCGAATCTACGGTTCGATTTACCCTGCAAACTCACAAAGCAGCCCCGAAAATCGGGATTTTTGTGACTTTTTTTGCTAAAAAAGTCACAAAAACCTACAAGTGCAATCGGACCGAAGGTCCGCGGCTGCTAGCAAAACCGCAACCCGAACCGCCGTCAGGCGGCGTCCCCAGCATGGCTGGGGCGCGTAAACAGACCTGTTGAGACTGTCGGAAAAGTCCTTTTTTAGAAATTCCTCAAGTTTATCAAAAAGATTCATATTTCGTAATTCGTTGTATTGCAAAGAATTACAAGACACCAATACAAGGGTTCATTTAGCAAAAATCATCAAAATTTGATTAATCCGACAGTCTCGTTATGCGCAGTTGGTTTTGCTTTATATTTATTATTTGTAACTATTCAGCCTGATTCTGGATTTCAAAGCATAAAAGACGGCTTCTGACCGTTAAAAAGCATGTTTAACGCATCTGAAGCGGTGATTTCATGTTTCTTGCAGGTGGAAAGA
>JAISRW010000140.1 GCA_031273405.1 Treponema sp. | reverse complement strand
CTTTTTGTGGACGGCGGCGGCCCCATCGGCATCATGGGGAGCCTCAGGGAAAACGAGAAAGCCTATATGGACTATCTCCCCATGGCCGCGCCCTATACCCTCCTCGCCAACCCCGACGTACTTTTGATCGGCCTCTCCGGGGGCATCAACGCCCAGGTGGCCCGCTACAAAGGGGCCGAACGGATTGATATCGTGGAGTCCTCCGCCGAGATGATCGGCCTCCTCAGAGACGATCCCAATCTTTCGCGCTTTACCGGAAACCTCCTCAGCCTCCCGGAGATCCGGGTTATCCAGGGGGAAGGCCGGGCCTACTGCGTGGACAATAAAGTTCCCTATGATATTATCGAGCTTTCCCTCATCGACTCCATCGGCCTCTCCGATTCCGGGGGGTATCCGGTCCATGAAGACTACAAATATACCGTTGAGGCTTTTAAAGAATACTTTGCCAGCCTCAAGGACGAAGGGATTCTTTCGGTGACCGTGTGGGACCGGCTTACCCCTCCGCGGAATGTGCTCAAGCTTCTCAACACCATTATTACCGCCATGAATGAAGCGGGGTTCCCTGAACCCGAGCGGAGCCTGTATTCCTTCGGCCTTTTTATGTCCACCTCTACCATCCTGGTAAAGAAAGGCGCCTTTACCGAAGGGGAGCTGTACGATTTAAACAATTTTATCAAGACCCGGTCTTTCGAGCCCCTCTATGTTCCCGGCGCGGAGCTCCCGCTGCGAAATATCGATATTCTTATGGACGTGTACCGGTACCATTTTGAAAGCCAGGTCGAATCGGAGGTGGAAAGCTTTACCAACGCCGATATGTACCGGGCGGCCATACCCCGGTTCTTTGAGGGGAAGGCCGCCGCGATAGAGGAGGAGTATGTCTTTGACATACGGCCCATCAGGGATTCCCGGCCCTATTATTCAGGCTTCCTCAAGCTCCGGAACCTCCCCATGTATCTGGATCAGCTTGAGGATGTGTCCGAGGAATGGGGTTATCTTCTCCTTTTAGGCATGCTTGTCCAGGCCTGTATTTTCGGCCTCATCGTGATTGTGCTCCCCATCATAGGCAGGCGGAAGGAGCTTTTCGCCCGTCCCCGGGGGGCTATCGGGGTGATTTTCTACTATGCCGGCCTCGGCCTGGCCTATATGCTGATCGAAATTTACCTCATCCAGAGGCTGGGGGTGTTTCTCTCTAACCCGACCTATTCCACCAGCATTGTCATCACGGTGATGCTGATTTTTTCCGCCCTGGGGAATCTGGCCAGCGGCTTCCTGAAGCGTTTCCGGGCCTTTCTGGTCCCCGCCTCCTGCGTCCTCATCGGCGGGGGGCTGCTGTTCTACATCATGGGTTTGGACGGCTTCCTGGCGGATTTCCACAACGCCGGCCTGGGGATGCGCATCCTCGCTTCCACGGCCATCATCGCCCCGGTCGCTTTCTTCATGGGTATGCCCTACCCCAACGGCTTGGACAGCCTCCAGGAAAACAAGCCCCACCTCCTGCCCTGGGCCTGGGGGATGAACGGCGGGCTTTCCCTGGCCGGCAGCGCCCTGGCGCGGATCCTCTCGGTTTCTTCGGGCTTTCCCGTCCTTTTGGGGACGGGCATCGCGGTGTACCTCCTGGTGGGGATTCTTTTTCCGGTGAATCTTGCAAGCCGGAGATGAGGGGATGGCAAAGGCTGCGGCATTAATAACGGGCAAAAAGCCTGTCCGTCAGGGCTGACGAAACTTCTATGATGCAAATTGTCGACAAACCGGGCTTTATTGCCGATGGTTCCATATTCCTGAAAAACGAAAAAAGACGGCGCCGATCATTATGTGGATGTAACAAAATTAAAGCCCTCGAGCCAGGAATTAAAGGACCCTGCGGGTCTCCAAGCATCGGGAACAGGAAAAGTTCCGCAAGCCGCCCTAGGAGTTTGTTGCGCTTCGCGCATAAAATCTCCAAAATCGCCGATCAGGCGATTTTTTACCCTGCAAACTCCCAAAGCAGCCCCGAAAATCGGGATTTTTGCGTCATTAATGACGCAAAAATCCACAAGTGCAACAGGCTGCTAGTATACGCCTCATGCCCCTTTATTGTCTATTCCCCAAATTAAACCTGCGTCCGATACTTTATGAGAACAACCATACCCCGCCGAACCGCAGGTTCGGGCTCTACGGCGAGGTGAGTTGATTTTGCGGCGGTATTCACTCCGATAACGCTTCGCCGCCGGTAGGCGGCTCGGGGTTCCGGCTGGCTTCGGACACGAAGTGTCCGCGGTCATTGCGCTACGCGCAAACCTTCGGTCTGAACATTCCCACGCAAAACCTCCGCCACATTTTGTCGGCCCTGCAAATGCTTCGCATTTGCTTATTCGGGCCGCCAAAACGTCGCATACAGCCGGAACGTTATACGACATGCTGAACCGCGAGTCGAATAAGACGGAGAGAAAAAGAAGAAAAACGGGACGAATTTTTATGATTTTCCTTCCTTACTTCGAGCTTCGAGGTTTTTCATTCTCAAAGATAGGTAATCACGCCTTGGGATAGGGCCAGAGCTTCCCGCC
>JAISRW010000108.1 GCA_031273405.1 Treponema sp. | reverse complement strand
GACATAAGTATCACATGGCGATTAATGCTGCCGTCAACAAGAAGGGCGGCGTAGATGATTTGGGAAAATTGCGGAGTGGAGCAATTTTGACCTTTTGATTTCTTTCAGGTGGATGTGGACTTCTGTGTTATGAGTTATTTATATTAGCAGTGTTTATGCTGATTTGCGAAAACGGGGAAAATGTTATCAAATATGTCATCAATTTTTGTGAAATAATGTGATATAGTCATGGGTAACAATGGGTGGATAAGGCTTGACTAATTTCTTATAGTATAAGAAAATAGAGTAAATAAGGCGTACCAATGGGTAGGTATGAGCGGGGGCGGAAAACCAACGTCGTAAACAAGCGGAACGTTATGCGCAATTTTTGCTAAAATTTCTTAACAATCATCCAAAAACTACTTGTCATAGTAAGAAGTTACCTTCTATACTGTATAATCCAGAATTGGCTGCAGAAATATTAATATGGAGGAAAGTATGGCGAAAGTGTCTGAGGGGATGAATTATGCTCCCAAAGGTAAACCCAACCGGGTCGTAAAAGAAGGCGAATTCGTTTTCGCCGCTATCGCGCTGGATCACGGGCACATTAACGGTATGACCAACGGTCTTGTCGAAGCCGGGGCGGAACTCAAATGGGTCTATGACCAGGATCCGAAAAAGGTCCAGGCTTTTCAGGAACGGTTTCCCGGGGTTAAGGCGGCGCGGAGCGAGGAGGAGATCCTCTCTGATCCGGCAGTAAAACTTGTGGCCGGCGCGGCGGTAACCTCGGAACGCTGCTCCCTGGGCTTACGGGTCTTGTCCGCGGGGAAAGACTATTTTACCGACAAGGCGCCCCTCACGACCCTGGACCAACTGGAAGCCGCCAAAGCCAAAGTCAAAGAAACAGGCAAAAAATATATGTGCTATTTCAGCGAGCGGCTCCACGTGGAGAGCGCCGTTTTTGCCGGTGAGTTGATTGCCCAGGGCGCCATAGGCAGGGTCATCCAGGTCCAAGGCATGGGCCCCCACCGCATCGGGGACCCCGCTTCCCGGCCCGGCTGGTTTTTCGTCAAAGAGCAATACGGCGGTATCCTTTGCGACATCGGCAGTCACCAGATAGAACAGTTTCTGTTTTATGCGGGGGTTAAGGACGCTAAAGTGGTTCATAGCCAGATTGGCAACTACAATCACCCGGAACACCCGGAACTGGACGATTTCGGAGACGCCGTTCTGGTAGGCGATAACGGCGCGACCCAGTATTTCCGGGTAGACTGGTTTACCCCCGACGGGCTGCAAAGCTGGGGCGACGGCCGGACTTTTATTCTGGGAACCGAAGGGTTTATCGAACTGCGCAAATATCTGAATCTGGGCGTCAAGGATTCAGGGGGGGATCATGTGTTTCTTGCCAACGGGCAGGGAGAGGCATATTTCAATGTCGGCGGCAAAGTGGGGTATCCCTATTTTGGCCAGCTTATCCTGGATTGTCTTAACCGGACCGAAAATGCCATGACCCAGGAACACTGTTTCAAAGCGGCGGAATTAGGGGTAAGGGCCCAAATGCAGGCGGTAAAGATTAAGTAAATTCGACAGAATTCAAAAGGAACTATTATGACCGAAACACTCAGCGCTGATGAAAAGCGGAAGTTAATCGAAGCAAACTGGCGGCTTGAGGATATTGACGAGGTGCCTTTCATTATTGAAATAGGACTCTTTCACGGAGCTACCAAAGATTTTTTTGATGATGACGCGGCGGAAGTCAAATGGAACGAAGATCTCCATCGTATGCGGGAGGGGGTCTATGACTACGGCCTTCCGAACATCAAGCCCAATCAGGGAATCGGCATCATAGCCGCCGCCTTCGGTTGTGAATATACGGTGAATAACGAGGCGGACCCCTGGATTAAATCCGTCATCAGGGAAGAAAACGCCGAAGACGTCTATAAGCTTGAAATACCTGACCTTGAAACAAATCCGGTTTTCAGGAAAGTATGGAAACGCATCGAATCTTTGCAGGGTCTTTCGTCTTTGCCCCTGCGGGCGGTAAACATACCCTCGCCCCTGGTAACGGCTTCCATGATATGGGACTATACTTCTTTCATCGAGTGCATCCTTGTCTGCCCCGACGAAGTGCACGCCCTGCTGGAGAAGGTTACCGAGGCGACCATCCTTTATATAAGGGAACAGTTCAGGCGGATCAAGGACCTGTTCAGCCCCGGCCATGAATCCATCTGCCCCCTTCCGCGTTTTGTCGGGGTCCGGGTGAGCGACGACACCGCGGCCCTTCTTTCGCCGGACCTCTATCGGGAATTCGGCGTGAAGTACAACAATATGATCTCCGAGGCTTTCGGCGGCATTGTGGTTCATTCCTGCGGGGATATTCACCGCGTGGTTCCGGCAATGATGGAAATAAAAGGCCTTAAGGGGCTTGATTTTACCATTCCCCAGGTAACGAACTGGGAAGCGGTGAGGGACGCCGCCGCCGGGAAGACCGTTCTCTGCCTGCGGCAGCGTTATTGGGATCATCCCCTGGATGCCCGGGTGGATTTGGCTGAATATTCGAAGAAACTGCTGGATACCTTCGGCAGAAGGGGCCTGATCATAGAAACTTCTACCCCTACCGCGGAAGAAGCCCGGACTCTGGGCGAGAAGCTTCATCGTATCCTGGCGAAATAGTTTAAGCGCGGAGACGAGCATTTCAGACAGGAGCGTTACATGCAGATGACTTTGCGCTGGTTCGGGACCGGCTACGATTCGATTACCCTGGAACAGATACGGCAGATACCGGGAGTGACCGGCGTCATCACAACCCTTTACGGGAAAAAGCCGGGGGAGGTTTGGGAAAAGGCTGAAATCCTGGACATGAAAGCCAGGGTGGAAGAAGCGGGCCTTTCGGTCGCGGGGATAGAAAGCCTCAATATACACGACTCCATCAAGACCGGCGGCCCCGACAGGGACGAGTATATCGCCAATTATATCGCTTCCCTGGAACGCCTCGGGGAGGCGGGCCTCGACCTTGTCTGCTATAATTTTATGGCCGTCTTTGACTGGACCCGCTCGGATCTGGCCAAGCGCCGTAGCGACGGCTCTACGGTGATGAGCTATGACCAGAAGATAATCGACACGATCGATCCCAAGGACATGTCCACGGCGATGAACGCCAAGTCCAACGGCTATGCTCTGGCGGGCTGGGAGCCTGAGCGGCTGGGGAGGCTGAAGGAACTTTTTGAGCTCTACCGGGACATAAACGAAGAAAAACTTTTTGCCAACCTCAAATATTTTCTCGAAAGCGTTCTTCCGGTCTGCGAAAAGTACACTATCAGAATGGCGATTCACCCCGATGATCCCGCCTGGCCGGTTTTCGGCCTCCCCCGCATACAGACCAACAAGGAGCAGATCCTGACCCTCATGAAGCTGGTGGATCATCCCCTCAACGGCGTTACCCTTTGTACCGGGAGCCTGGGCACCAATCCCGCCAACGATATTCCCGATATTATCCGTTCCCTCAAGGGGCGGGTGCATTTTGCCCATCTCAGGAACCTCCGCCATAACGGGCCCGGCAACTTCGAGGAGGCCGCCCACCTGTCAAAGGACGGTTCCCTGGACATGTTCGCCATCGTAAAGGCCCTCTACGACATTGGCTTCGACGGCCCCATACGGCCGGATCATGGTCGGGCTATCTGGGGAGAAGTCTCCATGCCGGGCTACGGCCTCTACGATCGGGCCCTGGGGACGGCCTATCTCCAGGGCCTCTGGGAAGCGGCGGACAAGATGAGCTCGCGGCCCGCCGGAGGGTCTGCTTCCTGAAACCCGCCTGCAAAGCCGGCAAGCAGTTTGTTTAGACTAAAAACATGGATACATCAACAACCTCGCCCTGAAGGGCGGGGTATGAAACCCATATGCGTATACTTTGCAAAGAATTTAACCACGGACCTCGCATCGAACCGCGAACCTTCGGTTCGATGGTTCGACGGCACGGACGGATAGAGAGAAGGACCATAAAAGAGCGTTTTCATCTATACTTTCTCCCAAACAAATGAAAAATTCAGGTGTAAATTCTGAATATCGACGCAAAAGTCCGTGGTGTCCGGGTGGTCCGTGGTTATAAAAATTCTCAGTAAACGCATATGGGTATTAAACCCCTTCGGCACGAATAAAAACCGCGAAGTCGAATCGAACCTTCGGTTCGCAGTCGAAAAAAAAGGAGAAGAATCGGACTAATTTTCCTGATTTTTTTCCTTTTTCGTGCTTTTAGTGGTTGAATTTCTTAAACGTAAAATTACGGCGGGTTATTCATGCGGAATTGACAAAGGCTTCCGGGCGGTCTACAGTTGAAGAAGCGGCTATTATCGGCGCATTCCGATGCGGGATCTTTAGGTTTAGGCTGTTAATTCCGAAAATGTAAAAGGGGAAAGCAACCTTAAATTTACATGAAAAAGAGGAATTCGGCATAAAGGAGCAAGCGGTGGCTTCAACTATCGGCATTAAAATAGCCAACGGAGAATTTTATTCCATCATTAAAGAAGATTCTTCTGTAAAAAAACGGTTGATTCTCACCACCGTTCATGATAAACAACATAGCGTCCAAATCGACCTCTATAAAAGCTTCACCGATACCATGGCCGATGCCCTGTATATCGGCAGTCTGGTGGTGGAGAATATCAGGCCCCGGCCCAAGGGAGAGGCTTCGATTGAGCTGGTAATTTTTTCTACCGGAAACGGAGAAATTACCGCCGACGCAACCGATCTGGATTCCAGCGCTCATGGAGAGCATCACTATCTGAATGTCTCCCTCAAATCCCTGAACGAAGACAACCGGGAATACGAGATTCCTGATTTTGAGATTGAACAGAATGGATATCCTCCTGCCGGGCTCTATGGAACGGCAAAATCGGAAAACAAAAGGAAGCGGCATTTCCCGTGGCTCCTGGCTGTCTGCGCCGGTCTTGCGGCGGCCGTAATCTGCGTAGCCCTCTGGCTCTTTGGACCGCTCCCGGTGGGCGGCAAACAGACGGCGTCCCCGCCGCCGGTCGTCCAGGATTCCCAGCCCCGGGAGACGGCTCCCCCTCCGGCTTCGCCCCCGGTCATCCAGGCGCCTGCCGGCCCGCCGCCCGCCCCGGCGCCGGAGCGGAGGCAAAGGCCCGTTCCCCCGGTGGCTTCTTACAAGGCCCCCACAACCATCCCCAGGGGAGGAGCGGTCTACCGTATCCGCTGGGGCGATACCCTTTGGGACATCGCGGAGGCTTTTTATCGCAATCCCTTGCTTTATCCCCGTATTGCCCGGTTTAATAATATCCGTAATCCGGATTTTATTATCTCCGGAAGAACGATCCGAATCCCGCCCAGGAACTAAAACTTTTGGGAAAGTCTCCTTTTGTCCTTTTCTTTTTTTTGTTTCTAGTCTATTTCTCTTCCTGCGGATTGGCCCTGGGGGTTATGGGCCTTCCCCGGAAAGAAGCCGCCGGAAGGCTTAAGGAGGGGGACATCGGCTTCATCCTTGAGGCCGATGTCCCGGCTAAATTCTCCTCCGCCAGGGCCGCCGCGAAGGAGCTTGGCCGCATCCATCCGTCGGCCCCGTTTTACGCGGGGCTCCTGGTTAAATCCGCGGAAAGTTCCAAGGCAAAGGCGCTTTTCGCGGCCGCCCTGGAAAGCCCTTCCCCCGATGTCCGAAAGGAAGCCGCCTCGGAACTGGTTCTCCCTGTCCTGGAAGACGACAAACCCGAGGCGGCCGGGGAAATTTTCCCCCTCACGGCGGGTAAAAAGGACCTCCTCACCCTCAGGGCGGCCTGCCTCTACCGTTTGGGCAATTTCGCCGGGCTGGAAAAACTCTATCCTGCCTGGGAAGAGCGTTCATCCTGGGACGAGGCTCTCTTCCTCCTCTCCCGCCTCAACAGAGAAAAACAGAACGAAGACTTCCGCCGGGATTTCACGGCTTTTCTTTTTTCGGTTCCCCCCATAGATTCCCGGGATTCGGGAGATCCGAGGGAATGGGCAAGAAAAGAATTCCTCCGCCTGGAAGCCGGAGGCTTTAGTCCCGCAGAAACGGCGGCTTTGGCGGGCCGGGCGGCTGCTAACCGCTCCGACTTTGCCCGGGGGATAAACCATTTCCGCCTGGTCCTGGAACAGGAGCCGGGGCTTTTTTTTCAAAATCCCGGTTTGATCAACGATTTGGGCCGCTGCTTCCAGTTTACTCCGGCGGCAAGGGAAGAGGGCGCCGCCCTGTTTGCGTCCTGGAGCCTGATGCCCGAAAACGGGCAAAACCCGGATCTCCTCTACCGCCTTCTTTACTTTGCCGGAAGGATCGAACGCCAGCGGGAAGACTACGGCCGCTCCAACGAATTTTTCAGGAAGGCCCTGGACCGGGCCCCCGATCCCCTTCAGTCCGATGCCTGCCTCTGGTATATGCTGACCAACACCCTGGCGGAAAAGAGCGAAGCTGCGGTTTCCTTTGTTAAGGCCTATATGCCCCGCATGAACTCTTCGGAATATTTTTCCGATATTTTTGACAGGCTTTCCTGTCATCTGGTCTCCCAAGGGCAATGGGAAGCCATGCTGGAAGTTTTCACCCTCCTGCGGCTCCAGGGGACTAACGGCGCCATGATCGCCCAGTATGCGTGGATTCTTGGCCGGGCGGTCGAGGAGGGCTTTTTGGAGCCTCCCGAAGCCCTGGGCGCCGGCAAAGACGAAGCCGCGAGGGCTTTTTTCAGGATTGGCTTTGAGAAAAAGGACGCTTCGTTTTACTACCGGATAATGAGCGCCTCAAAGCTGGGAAGCGTTCCGGTTCCTTCCCTTTCCGCCCCCCCGGCCGGCCAAAATTCAAAGGCCCGGCCGGAGATGGAATTTCTGCTCGCCTTTTTTGAATTCGGCGCTTCAGACTTTGCCTATTCTTATATATTGAAGCGGGAAAAAAACTTAACCCTCCGGGAACTAAGAATTCTGGCCGAAACCCTGACCGCCTCGGAGCGCCGGGACCAAGCCCTTAACCTCATCGGCCGCTATATGGCCCGGAAAGACTATGAGATCAATTCCGAAGATATGACCCTGTATTATCCCCGGCACTTCGGCGAATTGATAGAAAACAGCGCCAGGGAGGCGGGGCTGGGGGCGGAAATACTTTTCGGCCTCGTCAGGACCGAAAGCTATTTTATGCCCGCCGCCGTGTCCCGTTCCGGGGCGGTGGGGCTTGCCCAGCTCATGGAGCCCACCGCTTTGGACATGGCCGGCCGTATAGCCCGGCAGGGAGGGCCGGATTACCGGACCGCCGGGGGGATCGATCTCAGAGACCCGGAAACCAACGTCCGCATAGGCGCCTATTACCTGGGCTACCTTATTAAGCAGACGGGCAGCCCCATGACGGCCCTCCTGGCCTATAACGGGGGCATGGGCCGGGTCCGGCGCTGGCGGGCCGCCAGCAAGCTTCCGGAGGATCTCTTTCTCGAAACCATTGTCTTTGACGAAACCCGCGAATACGGCCGCCGGGTTCTGGCCGCCGCCGCGGTATACGGTTATCTTTATTATGGTATGAGTATGGAAGAAGTTGTTGCCGATGTTTATAGTAATGATGTTTATAATGCCGATGCTTATAGTGCCGATGTTTATAGCAGATAGAGGAGTTTAATCAGTGCCGCTTAAAGACTTTTTCCGCATCCCAAAATCAAAATTCCGCCGTATGGCGCTTTGGAGCGTTCTGGGCCTGGGGATCATCAGCCTGTTTCTGGTTTATTCCATCCTTTCGGCCCTTTTTGATTCAGGCGGGATACTTGCGGGGCCGGGGAGATTTTTCGTCCAATCCTACGGCCTCCTGGCCTTTATCGTCCCGGGCTACCTGATCTACGCGGCGGTACTCCTGGCCGACCCCCGTTACCGGCCGGACAAGATTTTCGCCCTTTCCGGCATTATCCCGCCCTTCATCACCCTGGCCCTGGGTTTTTCCCTGATCCGCAATTTTGACACCAAGGCGGCCTTGTCGCCTTTTATTGCGAGGGCGGGAAAAACCGGAATCAGTTTCATTTTTGTGACCCTTACGGTCACGGAAAGCCTCATTATCGTTTCTCTTAAATCCTTCTTATTCGAAAGAGAAAATAAGGCGAAAAGGCGGGCCCCCGCCCGGCGAAAACCGGTGGGTCTCCTTCCGCCGCCGGAGACAAAGGACCGGAAGCTCAGGGGCATTTACGCCGAGGCGGCGGCCCATCCGGCCGGTACGGAAGCGCCCCTGGCGGCAGCCGTGGTTCAGGAGGAATTTGACGCCCCCGGGGATATTCCCGAAGCGGAAAATCCCCTGCCGGCAGAGGCCGCGGAAGACGAGGATGCGGATTTTAGCAACCCGGAAGAGGCCGGGGATTTTGTCAATGCCGGTATAGAGGAAGCCGGTTATCCTGAGGAAGAGGACCGCCCAAGCCCGGCCGGTGAGCCGGTCCCGAAACCCGCCGGCCGGAACGAGCCTTCCTCTACGACGGACGTGGAGAAAGCCCTGGCCGAAGCGGCGGCAGAGGCGGCTATCCGCCACGCCGCTCCGCCGGCCGGCTTGAGTTTGCCTTGCCCAAAAAAGCGCCGGGGCCCCTACTCGGTGCCCGTAGAGGGTATCCTCAACCAGTACCCTGACGGCGAATACTGGATCATTGACGAGGCCACCAGGAGCGCGGCGGTGATTCTTAAAGAGACCCTCAAGGAATTTAACATCCAGGCTGAGGTTACGGGTATCAAAAAGGGGCCTGTTATCACCATGTTCGAAATACTCCCGGCGCCGGGGGTTAAGCTCTCGAGGATAACAAACCTTCAGGACAATATCGCCCTGCGTCTGGCCGCGTCATCGGTGCGTATCGTGGCGCCCATACCGGGGAAACACGCGGTGGGTATAGAGGTTCCCAACGCCAAGCGAAATATTGTGTCCTTTAGGGAAATCATCGAAAACGATTTAAACCGGGAAGGAAAAAAGACTAGTATCCCCGTGGTCCTGGGAAAGGATATTACCGGGGAAGCCGTGACGGTGGATTTGGCTACCATGCCCCATCTCCTCATCGCCGGCGCTACCGGCGCGGGGAAATCGGTTTGCGTCAATTCCATGATCCTGTCGATTCTGTACCAGAAGCCCCCCGCGGAATGCCGGCTCATCCTTATCGATCCCAAGATCGTGGAACTCAAACTGTACAATGATATTCCCCATCTCCTGACTCCTGTTATCACGGAGCCCAAAAAAGCCTTCCAGGCCCTGCAATACTGCATCTGCGAAATGGAGCGGCGCTACGCCTGCCTGGATTCCATGGGGGTAAGGGATATTAAAAGCTATAACAAAAAAATAAAAGAGCGGGAAATCGCCGCCGAACACATGCCCTATATTGTGGTGGTTATTGATGAGTTTGCCGATCTTATGGCTACCACCGGCAAGGAGCTTGAAAGCACGGCGGCCCGTTTGGCGGCCATGAGCCGCGCCGTGGGCATTCATCTGGTGCTGGCTACCCAGCGGCCTTCCATCGACGTCATCACCGGTCTTATCAAGGCCAATATCCCCAGCCGCATCGCCTTTATGGTGGCCAGCAAGATGGACAGCCGCATCATCATCGACATGGTAGGGGCGGAAAAGCTTCTGGGAAAAGGCGACATGCTCTACGCCGGCGCCGTGGATCCCTTCCCCATACGCCTGCAAGGGGCTTTTATCTCCGAAGAGGAGGTGGAGCGGGTGGTGGACTATGTTAAGAGCCTTGGCGAACCCGATTACATTGACGACGAGATCTTTTACGATGACGATGAAGACGAGGACCCTTCGCTTTTTTCCGATGGCGACGACCCGCTCTACGAAAAGGCCCTGGAGATCGTCATGCAGCAAGGCAAAGCCAGCGCCAGTTACATCCAGCGCCGCCTGAAAGTCGGCTACAACCGCGC
>JAISRW010000085.1 GCA_031273405.1 Treponema sp. | reverse complement strand
CCAGGCTCATGTCCAGAGACCGCATCATCAGGATGGGGATCTTGGCGGCGCTGAGGGAGCGGAAAATATCCCGCCTGATGTCGGTTTCTTCCGCCGCCTCCGCCACGGCCTCCTGGGTATCCGGCTCCTGGGATTCCCTGAACTGCACCCTCCTCACGGCGGGGACCCTCTCCAGGGCCTTGGAAACGGCCTCCCGGCTGCCGTCCAGCCGGAGCAGGATGTGGCTGCCCCCCAGGAGCCGCTTGGCAAGGTTCTCCGGGGTGTCGTCGGCGACAATAACCCCCTGGTTGATGATGAGCACCCGTTTGCAGACGGCGCTTACCTCCGGCAGTATGTGGGAGCTGAGGATGATGGTATGATCCTTCCCCAGTTCTATAATCAGATCCCGAATCTCCAGAATTTGCTTGGGGTCCAGGCCCGCGGTGGGCTCGTCCAGAATCAGGGCCTCCGGATCTCCTATCATTGCCTGGGCCAAGCCGACCCGCTGTTTGTATCCCTTGGAAAGGTTCTTGATAAGCCGCCCGGAAACATCGGTGATGCCCACGGTCTCCATGATACGGTCCATCCTCTCCTTCTTCTCTTTCTTGGGGATCTTCTTGATCTCTCCGGCAAAAGAAAGATATTCCCTGACGGTCATGTCCATATAAAGGGGAGGATTTTCCGGCAGATAGCCTATCTTCTTTTTGATTTCCGTAGGATGCTCAAGAATATCCATACCGTCCACAAGGACCGTTCCCTGGGTAGAAGAAAGATACCCGGTGAGGATATTCATGGTCGTTGACTTTCCCGCCCCGTTGGGCCCCAGGAATCCTACGATTTCGCCCTTTTCGATTTTAAAATTCGCGTGATCCACCGCCACATGGGGACCGTAGCGTCTAACCAGGTTCGTAACCTCAATCACGAAAGCCTCCTTGGCGCCTCTTTTGCTTTAAGCAAAGAGATTTTTGCCAAATGTGTTGATAAAAGACCTTAAAAAGCGGATATTAGTATAAAGGTAATTCCCATGATTTTTCAAGTGAATTTTGGAAGAATTATGATACTTTCCCGAAACTTCGGTTGGCGGGAATGGTTCTTATATTATGAGGCTTTCCCAAAACCAACCGAGTTTTGGGAAACGCTCTAATAGCATAGTAAGGAGTAAAAATGGCTGAATACGGGGCCGATGACCCTCAAAGCGATAAACGGAAACAAAAAAATTCCGGTCCGAATTTCCCCTTCGGAGGAGGCGGGCCGAAACTGCCTGACTTTAAACCTTTCGGTGGATGGAAATTTTCTCTTATCTATGTTCTTATCCTCATTATCGGCTTGAGCCTCTTTAATTATGTGTTTCTCAACCGGGTAAATCCGACTATAGATTTTTCCGAATTTAAGGCGAAAATTGCCGGCGGGGAGATAAAGCGGGTTGAAATGACCGATTCTTATTATACCGGCTATACCTCGCCGGCAAGACGGGAACCCTCGCCCAATCCCCTGATGCGTACCTCCTACGGCCGGGCTCCCGAAGCGGTTTACCGGACGGTGCCCATCTACGATCCGGATATTATCAAGCTGATGGACGAGAAAAACGTGGCTTACTACGCGGTTTCCCGGGAAGGGAGTACGGTTCTTAACATCATTTTTAGTTGGGTTCTGCCCATCGCTTTCTTTATTTTTATCTGGCGTTTCCTCATGAAGCGGCTGGGGAACATGGGGGGGAACGTCCTCTCGGTGGGGCAGAACCGGGCGGTGATCGTGGCGGAGGGGGATATTGCCACCCGCTTCGCCGATGTGGCCGGGGTGGACGAGGCCAAGGAAGAACTGGTGGAGGTGGTGGATTTTCTCAAATCCCCCAAGAAATACACCGACATCGGAGGCAAGATCCCCAAGGGGGTGCTCCTGGTCGGCCCCCCCGGCACGGGGAAGACCTTGCTGGCCCGGGCGGTTGCCGGGGAGGCGGGGGTCGCCTTTTTCCGCATGAGCGGCGCTGATTTCGTGGAAATGTTCGTCGGCGTCGGGGCCGCCAGGGTTCGGGACCTTTTTAAGCAGGCCAGGGAGAAGGCCCCCTGCATCATCTTTATCGACGAGCTTGACGCCATAGGCAAGAGCCGGATCAACAACATAGCCGGGGGCAACGACGAGCGGGAGCAGACCCTGAACCAACTCCTGGTAGAGATGGACGGCTTTGACGCCACCTCGGGGCTCATCATCCTGGCCGCTACCAACCGGCCCGACGTGCTGGACCCGGCGCTGCTGCGGCCTGGCCGCTTTGACCGCCAGGTGCTGGTGGACCGGCCGGACCTGAAAGGCCGGGAGGAGATACTGAAGATCCATTCCAGGGCGGTAAAACTTGCCCCCCAGGTGGACCTGGTGGCGGTGGCCCGGATTACCTCCGGTTTTTCCGGCGCGGATTTGGCCAACATCGTCAATGAGGCGGCCCTTTTGGCGGTCCGGGCGGGGCGGCAGATAGTGTTTCAGAAGGACTTTGACGAGGCTATTGAAAAAACCGTGGCGGGGCTGCAGAAGAAAACCAGGGTGCTCAAGGCGGAGGAGCGGAAGCTTACCGCCTACCATGAAGCCGGGCACGCCCTGGTGGCCGCCTTTACCCCCAACGCCGACCCGGTCCAGAAGATTTCGATCATCCCCAGGGGATTCGCCCTGGGCTATACCCTGCAAATGCCCGTGGAGGATCGCTATACCGTAACCCGGTCGGACCTTTTAGGGAAGATCGATATACTCCTGGGGGGCCGGATTGCCGAGGAGATGGTCTCCGGGGAGTATTCCACCGGCGCGGCCAACGACCTTACCAAGGCCACCGACATCGCCCGGAAGATGATCACCGACTACGGCATGAGCGACCGCTTCCGCAACGTGGCCCTGACCTCCCGGGGTATGAGCATGACCGGCGAGCAGCGGCAGGAACCCATGTTCCAGCGGGAATATGCCGAGAGCACCCAGCAGTACGTGGACGAGGAAATCGCCCGGCTCGTGGAGCAGGAGTACGGCAAAACCCAGGAAATCCTGGAAAAACGCCGGGGCGTCCTGGATCTGGTCTCGGCGGCGCTTCTGGAAAAGGAATCCCTGGACGAGAAGGAGTTCCGGGCCCTGCTGGGAACCCTTTAGCGTTCTGTCTTATTTATAGAAGACACAATGAAACAACGGCCACGCCGAACCGAAGGCTCGCGGTCCGATGGTTCCGGTTCCTCCGTTTGCAGACCAACGGCCCACGGTACTGGTACGGTGCCCATTAATCGGAATTTTTGCGGAATATGCAAAAAATCTATAAGTGCGGCAGGATCCTGTCCGATAAGAATAATAGGCTATGAACAAACGTGTAAACTTTGAAGATAATATTTTTGTACTGATGAGCCGGATCAGGATGCTCAGGGATCTTTTTACCCTGGACGCGAATCCTGAACTCTTTCTGGAAAAAACCCTCGATGATGTTGATTTTATCACCAAAGTCCTTACCATGCTCCTGCAGGAGCTTCTGGAAAACCAGCGCTTTATCGATCGGGCGGGGCTTTTCAATTGCCTGGCGGAACTGGAATGGCAATTTTCCCAGATTTTGTCCGACTTTATGAACAACCAGGGTACCATGTCGGTGCGGGAATATCCGGCGCTTATAGACAAAATCCGTATTCTCGGCAGCCGCAGCCTGGAAAGACGCAAAACCGCCGAAATCTCCGGCCAGGCGGCTTCCGAGGGTCAGGCGGAAGAACCGGTGGTCAGCCCGGCGGAACTCAGCGAACTCCTTAAAGAATATTAGACCGGCATGAGAATTACCGGCGGAACCTTGAAGGGCAGACAGGTCAAGGTCCCGGAAGGTATAATCCGCCCCGCCATGGACCGTATGAGGGAGTCGGTTTTTGCCAGCCTGGGGGACCTGTCAGGGCTCTCGTTTTTGGATCTCTTTTCCGGATCGGGAATCATCGCCTTGGAAGCCGCCTCCAGAGGCGCCGCCTATATTGAAGCGGTCGAAATGGACGGCCTCAAGGGGAAAATACTCCTGGAAAACGCGCAAATCTCCCCGATAAGGATTAACTGCCGCTTTATGTCTGCGGAACTCTATGTAAAACGGGCAAAACGCCATTTTGATCTCATTTTTTGCGATCCCCCCTTCCCCTATAAATTTAAATGGCCCCTGGCCGAGGCCCTCTCGCTCTCAAAACTGATGGCGCCCGGCTCGATGCTTCTCCTCCACCGCCCCCGGGAAGACTATCCTGACGAAACCCCGGCCAAACTCATAAGGAAAGAAACCAGGAAATACGGCCGCTCGGAGGTCGATTTCTTTGTCCGGACCATATAAAAATGGAGATTTTTTAAAAATTCTATTGGTTTTTTTTAAGAAATAATGCATAATATATAAATAGATGATCTTCTATGTATGCTCGGGAGGAACGGGAGATCGGGTCCTTGACAGCAAAGAAAAGCCGGATCGGAATCGGAAATGGATTATAAAAATATTTTTGAAAAAGTGAATGACCAGAGCGGCTTTATAAAAACTGCTGCCAGGCCGGCCATTGACGGTTCCCAAAAGGCCGCCCTCAACCGGAAAGGTAATATTCTGTATAACTCGGGAGATATAGAGGGGGCAAGGCGGATATTTTTGACCACCGGATATTCCGACGGGCTGGTAAGAATAGGGGATTATTATAAATCCAAAGGAAGGGAATTGGACGCTCTCAGGATGTACTGGATAGCGCCGGATCGCAATAAGGCGGAACCCATTATAATGAAGCTTTCTGAGATAATACAAAATTTGATCAGCGAGGAAGAGGATCATTCCAATGATTGACGAAGGAAATCTTTTTGGCTCAAAAGCCGGAGGAACCCAGGCCTCCGGCGAAAGGGCGGACGGTGAAAACCTCGAATTAGTTGAAGTATCCGATTTATCAAAAAGAGGCTATCAATACCTTAAAGAAGATAAAACCGCGGAAGCTTTGGACTGTTTCAACAGAATACTGGCGGTTGATGAGAACAATAATTACGCCCTGGTAGGCATAGGGGACGCCACGCGGAAAAGGGGAAATTTTCGGGAAGCCGTAACCTATTACCAGCGCTGCCTGGTCTATCACCCGGGGAATAACTATGCCCTCTTCGGGCTGGCGGACTGTTATAAAGCCCTCAACCAGTTTCACAAGGCCATAGAAATCTGGGAGCAGTATCTCCTTCATGATGATAAAAACATTACCGTCCTGACCAGGGTAGCCGACGCCTACCGCAAAGTCCGGGACTTTAAACATTCCAAGGCGGTATATTTACAAGTCCTTGAAATGGAAGCCCAGAACCCCTATGCCATCATCGGCCTGGGGCATTTGCATTATGATTTTAAGGAGTACCGGGACGCCCTCTTTTATTGGGGAAAAATGATCCAGGGGAGCCCGGAAAAAGTGGATATCCGGGTCCTCACTTCCATAGGCAACTGCCACCGGAAGCTAAAAACCTTTGAACAGGGTATAACGTATTTCGAGCAGGCCCTTAAACGGGACCCTTTAAACTTTTACGCCCTTTTCGGCCTTGCCGATTGCTACCGGGGCATGAACCGCCAGGAGCGTTCTCTGGAGTACTGGAACCGGATCCTGGAACAGGACCCGCGGAACAAGGTGATTCTTACCAGGGCCGGCGACGCCTACCGCCATCTGAATCAGCTTGACAAGGCGGTGGAATATTATCAGCGGGCTTTGAACATAGAATTTGACACCTACGCGGTTCTCGGACTGGCGGTGGTATCCAAGCTCCAGGGCAGATACGATGAGTCGGCGGAATCCCTCGACCGGCTTATACAACAGGAACCCAAAAACTACCGGTTCTATCTGGAACTGGCCGACTGCCGGCTCAGAAAAGGCGAAAAGTATCAGGCTGTGGAAGCCCTTGAGGATTTTCAGCGCCAGGGGATACGAAACAACGCGGTAATGGAGCTTATGGAAAAGATCAGGTTCTAGAAGTCCGAGCTTGTGGAAGTTATGGAAACAAAAAAAAGCCTTGCCGGGTACCTGCCCGGGGAACTTGGGGAACTGCTCAATGCGGAAATTGCCCGGTTCTTAAAGCCCCCCCTGCCCGCCTTCAGAATAAAACAGATTTTTAAATGGATCTGTTCCGGGGTTTCTTCTTTTGCGGAAATGACCGATCTTCCCCTTGCCCTCAGAAAGTTCCTGGAAGAAAATTTCACCCCCCTTTCCGGTTCCCCCGGAGAAGAGTTCGCGGATTCCGACGGCACGGTAAAACTGCGTATTGCCCTGGAAGACGGCGCGAATATTGAGGCGGTGATCCTGGGGGACAGTGAAGGCAGAAAAACCGCGTGCCTCTCCACCCAGGCGGGATGTTCCATGGGCTGCGTGTTTTGCAAAACCGGGAAGCTCGGGTTTAAGCGGAACCTTGAATCCGCCGAAATAAGTTCCCAGTTCCTGCGGCTTTACAAAAAAGATCCGGCGATTTCCCATATTGTTATCATGGGAATGGGCGAACCCTTGCTCAACCTGGAAGCGCTCAGGAAGTCCCTGGATTTTATAACCTTTAAGGAAGGCCTCAATATTTCCAGGCGGCGGATAACTTTATCCACCTGCGGCATCATTCCGGGCATCCTGGATCTGGCCGAAAGAGGGCCCGACATACGCCTCGCCCTGTCCCTGACCAGCGCGAGGCAGGGTCTGAGGGAGCGCCTCATGCCCGCCGCGAAGACCTACCCCCTTCCGGCGCTTAAAGAAAGCCTCCGTCACTACCAAAAAAAAATGAAGCGCCGGATCACCCTGGAGGCGGTTCTCCTGAGAGGCGTAAACACCGGCCGGGAAGACGCCGAAGCCGCCGCGGATTTCGCGGAGGGTCTGGAAACGGTGGTAAACCTCATCCCCTGGAATGCCGTGGAGGCTTTGACCTTTGAGGGGAAACCTTTACGCTCCCCCCGTCCTAAGGAAGTTTCGGACTTTGCTTCGGCCCTGGAAAAACGGGGCCTCAAGGTTACCCGGCGTCTGGGCAAAGGCAGGGGCATTTCCGGCGCCTGCGGGCAATTAGGCTCTCTCGGCTAACTCTGGGCGGGGAAATATATTAACCACTGACCGCACGGACTTTTTGGTCGAAAACCTTATTTTCATCCGTAAAGGCGAACCAAAGGTTCGACGTGAGGTTAGCGGTCAAAAAATCTTCAATCCCGGTGATTTCTCAGAACTTGAAAGTAAATGCTATTGCCCTCGTCCGTGTTGTCCGTGGGGTCTTCGGTTAAATTCTCTCTTGACATTCAATATGTTCTCCGATAAACTGTTCACGTTCAAACTATATCGGAGGAAAAATGAAACGCCTTTTGCAAAAGGAACTGTTCGGTTGTATTTTTCGTTTTAAAAGCATGGGCATTAATTTTTTGCGGAGAATCGAGGGGGATGTCAACCTGGCGGAGATCGCGCTCCTCAAGGCTATTGACGATGACGCCCTGGACACCGACGGGGCAAAGATTCAAAAATTATTACATATAAAAAAAGCGGCGGTTTCCCAAATGCTTGGGGCTCTGGAAAAGAAGGGGTACCTTATCAGGGAAATTAACCCGGACAACAGGCGCAAACTTATTTTGACCCTGACGGACAGGGGCAGGAATATTCTTTTGGAAACCGATAACTATGTCGATTCCCTGTCGGCGCAAATCATAAAAAAATTCGGGGAAAAAGAGACCAGGGATTTTATTCAGGACTTTGACCGCCTTGCTGAAGTTATTACCAGGGTTTTAGAAAATTCAACTACCAATTCAACTACAAAGGATTAAAACATGGCCAACATAATGGGGCTTTCCATGCTTATTTTTTGCGCTCATTTCGCTTTTGGGCAGAATAACCCTGATAATCCGAGCGGTTCAGTCCCCTTCTCCGCTCTTTTTTACCGGTTCGGGACAAATACCATCAATAGTTTTACCTACAACTATGGGATCAATTATCTTTTAGCCGGATTGGGCACGTATTTTATGGTTCACAGCGGCATCGATTGGGAATGGAGCAATATCGCCTATAATAACAAGGGGCTCGCTTTCTCCGGAACGCCCTTTGGGGCCCTGGGTTTTATTGCCCCCGCCGCGCTGCCTTTGGGGCTGTATCTCTACGGCCGTTCTTCCGAAAAACCCGGTTATCAAATAACCGGCCTGGCCCTGGGGCAGGCGGCAATTCTCGGCGTTCTTATATCGTAATCGATTAAAACCTTTACCGGCCGGAGGGACCCCGGAATTATGAACGGCATCATTAACGGCGAACGGGATTCTGTTGATTTTAGCGGAGATTTCGCCTTCGGCTTTATGGAGCGCGGCGTTTTTTCAGGGTGGCCGAGCAGTCATACGGTGGTGGTGTTTGCCATGGCGGCAACCCTGGCCGAACTGTACCCGAAAAATATAGCGCTCAAAATAGCGGTCTATTCCTACGCGGCTTGTACCGGCCTTGCGATGTCTCTCTTTGCCCATTGGGCGTCTGATGCTGCGGCGGGAGCGTTAATCGGTTACGGGATAGGAAAATCCGTAGGAAAAAGTTACAAAACCCTGCTGGACAAACATTCCGGTACGGCTGACATATCCAGAATAACCCCGCCGAACAACATAGATAGCATGCCCGGCTTCAATATCACAAACCGTCTAAGCCTCCATGTTTTGCCGGCGAGTGTGGGAATCAATATTCGTTATTAATTGAGCCGGTTCCAAAACTCGGTTAGTTTTGGCCCGGCTCTTGGAAAAAGCGGTCAAAAGCCCGCTTTTTCTCCTAAATCTAAGGTTGCAGTTCCAAAATCTGACATTTTGGAACTGCC
>JAISRW010000274.1 GCA_031273405.1 Treponema sp. | reverse complement strand
AGGATAACCAAACCCCCTGTCAGGGGGATACTCAGCCGGATGCGGCTTGAGCTATGACTAGGTTTTTGTTTTGAGTATTCGGCCCCTTTTCGGCTAGGTTTTTTTTGAGGCAATGCGAGTACTTGACACGCCGTTCATTTGTTAAAGTATAATGTGAGCCGTGAGCGGGCGAAGGCTGCGCCTTCGCCTCGGAGTTTTGTGCAATCCGCTCCGCGGATTACTTGGCAAAACTCCACAGCGGTGGCCTGACTGTGAGTCGGTGAAGGTTGGGCCTTCGCCTCGGAGTTTTGTGCAATCCGCTCCGCGGATTACTTGGCAAAACTCCATGCGGTGTCTTGGCTGTGAGTCGGTGAAGGCTGCGCCTGGGCCTCGGAGTTTTGTGCAATCCGCTCCGCGGATTACTTGGCAAAGCTCCATGTTGGTGTCTTGGTTCCACATGGCGTTTATGCCTACTGTTGTCCTAAGCATGAAAATATTGTAGTTAGCGGGCCTCAAGCCGCTTTTTCCAAGAGCCTGTCCCAAAACCGTGCGCTTTTAGCGCACAGTTAATTAGTTTTGGGACAGGCTCAATAGAGAGCTTTTCCCAAAACTCGGTTAGTGCGAACCTCCGGTTCGATGGGAAAAGCGGCCTAAAGCTCGCACACATCGAACCGAAGCTTCGCAGCGTGCAGAAGGTATTAAACCCCTTCGACACGAATAAAAAGTCCGTGTCGTTCGTATGGTCTATGGTTAAAATTCTTCTGCTTATCGTGGTTTTTATGGCGGTTTTCAAGGAAAAAGGCCATAAAAACCTAACCAGCACAACAGGCTCAGGCTGTCATAGTCTTAATAAGGGAGAAATCCCCTGAGACAGCGGCCCTGATGATGGGGCCCATGTACTCATCGACCTTGGCTGCGGTGAGGGGCACGGGCATATTCTTAAGCTTCATGTCAAGCTGGGGGTCCTTGGCCGCCTGGAGGATCTTGTCCACATAGCCGTCGCTCCACTTGGGGAGATCCCTCAGGGTGACCGGCGCGCCGATGGCTTTGCCGAAGGCGACCATGCCCTTCGCAAAGGCGACGCCCAGGTCCCGGCCGGAAAGGCTTTCGAGGTTTTCGGGGATATAGCCGTATTTCTTGAAGATATTCCCCGTGAGCCTGAGCTGTTTTTCGATGGCCGGGGCAAAGAAAACCGCATAGTAGGGGTTCATGAGGCCGCAGGCGGTTCCGTGGCCGGTTAAGTCCACCAGGGAGAAGCTGGTCATGTGGGGCCCGTGGGTCCCTCCCACCATGATGGCATAGCCTCCGAGGTCGGTGGACATGCCGATGGCTTCCCGGGCTTCAAGATCTTTGGGGTCTTTGATAACCCTAGGGGCGTACTGAACCGTCAGTTCCACGGCGGTTTCGGTGAGGGCCGCGGCAAGGTCGTATTTTTCCTTGGGGGCGCCCGCGGGAAGCCCCGAAAACACCTCGAAACAGTGGGCGATCGAATCCAGGGCGCCGTCAATGGTTACGGGAATGGGCATGGAAGCCGTTACATCGTAATCAAAAAGGGCGTACTGGGGCACAATCCCGTCATCCACTATCAGCTTTTTCTGCCCCGCTACAGGATCGGTGATATTGGAATATTTGGTGAGATGGGCGCCGGAACTTGCCGCGGTCTGAACCGCGATAAGGGGGTAGAGCTTTTTACCCGTGCTTTTTAACGCCTCCGAAACGATCCCCGTACCGAACCAGTGATCGATTTCGGGGCTGACCCCCCCGCCCAGAGCGGCCAGGAAATTGGCCGCCTTACAGGCGTCGATAGTGGACCCGCCGCCCACCGCGATAACCACATCGGGCTTGTAATGGAGCAGATAGGTCTCAATCCTGTAGACATCAACCCGGGGGGCGTTGGGCCCGGCATCGGGTACGATTGCGTTCCCGGCAAGGGCGACTCCGGCGTTTTTCAGGGCTTCCACAACCTTATCGGCCACAGGCTTCATGTAGGTAGTATTGCAGACCACCAAGGCGTTTTTCCCGAACCGGGATGCCAGCTTGCCCAACTCGGGCAGTACGCCCCGGCCGAAAACATAATTCGGGCCTTTCCAGTCGGACAAGAGCTTTTGAGATTTTGAAAACAATTCGTTCATGGTACTTTCTCCTTCAGCGTAAAGGCTTTCCCAAAACCAGCGGGCTTTGGGAAGCGCTCGGTATATAACGAATTTTACTCGAAATGCCGGATATGGGCAATATCATTCCCCATGTCGCAATCGGTGTTGTCATCAACGATTATATCGATCACATAGGGCGAATTGGAGGCGGCCGCGTTTTTCAGCGCCTTTTCCAGCTCCCCGTAGGTGAATACCCGCTCGGCCTTGCAGGCGAAGCCCTCGGCGACCTTTACGTAGTCCATGAGGGTCTTGTTTTCCTTCATGGCCACCTGATATTCGTATCCATAGGCGTATTTCTGGTTCTGCCGGATTAAGCCCAGATAGGCGTTGTTGATGATGAGCGCCACCACCGGCAGCTTATAGGCCGCCGCCACCCCCAGCTCTTCTACCAGGAAGGTAAAACCAAAGTCCCCTATGAGGCAGACGGTCTGCTTCCCGGTCCCCGCCGACGCCCCGATAGCCGCGGGTATGTCAAACCCCAAGGTCCCCGCGCCCCCTGAAGGATAGTATTTGCGCGGCTTGTTGATACGCTGATACTGGCCGCTCCATATCTGGGTGATACCGCAGCCGGTGGTATACTGGGTGTTGTCGTCAAAGGCAGTGTTGATGATCTCAAACACCTCCCTGGGGTCCATCACGGTCTTTTTGCTGTCCGGATAATGTATGAATTTTTCGCGCATCTTCGCGTAACTTTCGGCGGGAGCCTTCCGCTTTCGCTCCCCGCCCGAAGCCTTGGCCGCCTCAAGCAGCATAGTTGTTGCGTCGACCGCGTCGGCCGCTATCCCAAGCTCGGTCTTGACGATCTTCCCGATTTCCGCCGGGTCTATGTCAATGTGGATAAACCGGCGCTCACCCTGATAAACCGCCGCGTTCCCGGTATGCCGGTCGGTAAAGCGGCAGCCAACGCCAAGAACCACATCGGCGCCCAGGAAAACCTCGTTCCCGCTGGACGCCGCCCCTACCTGTATGCCGGCCTGCCCGGCGTTCAGGGGATGGTCAAGGGGTATGCCCCCTTTCGCCATGTAGGTCGTAATCACCGGAATATCCATGTATTCGGCGAATTCCACCAGGGCCTTTTCCGCCTGTGCCAGTATCACCCCGCCGCCCATGATGATGACAGGGTTCTTCGCCCCGTCAAGAAGCTTGACCGCTTTCGCTATGGACGCCTCGGGCGGCTTCGGCGCTTTCAGCCTGGAGGGCGTATAGAGATCGATATCGAACTCTATGTCGGCCATCTGTACGTCCAGGGGAAGATCTATCAGCACCGGCCCTGGCCGCCCGGAAAGAGCGGCCTCAAAGGCCTCGTGAAATACCGCGGGAATGGTGTTGGCGTTGGTTACGCACCAGGACTTCTTGCAGACGGTCTTTACAATCTGCGCGATATCCACACACTGAAACGCACCCTTCCCAAGCTGGGATGTTACCGCCTGCCCCGTTATGGCTATGAGGGGGATGGAATCCTGCCAGGCCGTATACATGCCGGTTACAAAGTTGGTCGCCCCCGGCCCGGAGGTACAAAGGGCCGCCGCCGGTTTCCCC
>JAISRW010000261.1 GCA_031273405.1 Treponema sp. | reverse complement strand
CGGCTGGAAGCGGAGCGGAAGCAGCGGCTGCTGGACGAGGTTTCCGCCTCTCTCCAGGCCGCCGCCGAGGAGAGCAAAGGCCTT
Source organism: Treponema sp. (assembly GCA_031273405.1). The sequence goes on along the minus strand of JAISRW010000261.1, from coordinate 4,368 downwards.
TCCAGCGGGACGGAGGATGTCCAGGGTTACGAGGGAGAATTTGAACTGGAATAAGAGTTTTTCCCAAAACTCGGTTAGTGCGAACCTCCGGTTCGATGGGAAAGCCTCGAGGGGAATATTTTAAATGAAAGAGCTTTTCCCAAAACTGAAGTTTTGGGAAAGCCTCGAAAGGATGTTTTAATATGTGGGGATGTTTCAAATGAATAGAAGAACGTTGATCATTATCGCCGCCGCCGGAGGGCTGCTCATTCTCTTTGTCATCGGGGGGATCTTCTTCTTTGGCAGGGGAAAGCCCGGCGGAGAGGGAGAGAACGCCCTCTACGCCCAGGAGGGAGAAGACCGGGAGTCGCAAAGACGGACTAATACCCTTCTTGTGGCCAGGGAATATTCCCAGGCCGGGGAATACCAGCGGGCTCTGAACCTTGTGGACAATCTTTTAATCGAGAATCCTGCGGACGAAGAAGCCCGGCGGCTCCGGGACGAGATTCTGGACAGCCAGCGCCTCTCCCTGGCCGAGGCGGCCGAAGCTGCCCAGGCCTTGGCCGCATCCTCCCGGCAGCCCACGGCGGCGGAACTGGACGCCCAGGCCCGGTATGAGGAACAGCGGCGCCTCTCCCGGGAAGCCGAGCGGCTCCGCCTGGAGGCCGAAGCGGCCGCCAAGGCTGCCGAGGCGGCTGAGCGCCAGGCCGCCGCCGAAGCCGAAGCGGCCCGCCGCAAGGCCCAGGAAGAGGAAATGGCCCGGCTTTCCCAGGCGCTCCGGGCTCAAATGGACGCGGTTCTGGATCTCCTGAACCAGGGAAAGGCGGCCCTGGACCGGAAGGATTATGCCGGCGCCGATTCGGCCTTCGGGGAGGCCAAAAGCCGCTTTCCTCCGGGGGAAGATCGCTTCGCCGCCCAGGTTATCGCGGAGATGGCCGAGGCCTATTATTCGGCTTCCGACTCGGCGACCCCCGAAGGCAAGGACGCATCGGCCAAGGCTCTTTCCGCCGCCCGGGAAGCAATCGCCAAGGACTCCTCCCAGGCTCTGCCCCATTATACCCTGGGCAAAATTCACCGGGATATAGGGCAGTGGGATAATGCCATAAACGAGCTCAAAGAAGCGAACCGGCTGGACCCCAAAAACCTGACCTACGCCTTCGACCTGGGAAGGGTGCATTTCAGCGCCGGCCGCTTTGCCGACGCCAGGCAGGCCTTTGAATCATGCACCCGCATCAATGCCGGCTATGAACCCGCCTGGTACTATCTGGGCGGGACCCTCAGGCGGCTGAACAGGCAGGACGAAGCCCTGGCGGCTTTCAGAAAGGCCGTAGCGATAAAGGGGGATTATGTCGCGGCCCACCGGGAAATAGGCAGGATTCTCGCGGCCAAGGGGGATAACAAGGGCGCTATCGACGCTTTTAACAAGGCCCTTCAATATAAGCCCGGTGACATTGCTTATTTGAGGGAATTGGGAACGGCCCAGAGAGCCGCCGGGAATAATGCCGCCGCCGAAGCTTCCTTTGCCAAAGCCCTCCTTTCGGACCCCAACGACGGCCAGACCAATTTTAACATGGCCACCATAAAACTTGACCTCAATAAAAGCGCCGAAGCCTTAAGCTATGCGAAAAAAGCGGCCGACGCTTCTCCTTCCACCGCATCCTACGCCTATACCCTGGGGCTTGCCTGCGAGGCCGCCGGAGATGTTGACGGCGCCATCAGCGCTTACCAGCGGGCTTCTTCCCTGGACGCGAAATACGTCCGTCCCAGGATCAACTTAGGTAAGATATATCTGGATAACGGTTTTAACGATGAAGCCCTGATCTGTCTCTTGGAAGCCTACAGGGTGGAACCGGGATCCTTCGAGGTCAATAACAACCTGGGCGCCGTATACGCCAAGAAGGAAGACTGGTCTGCCGGGGTGGATCATTACGGGAAGGCCCTGGCAGTGGAGCCCAATAACAGCACGGTGAGGTTCAATCTTGCCCGGGCCCTTGCAGGGGCCGGCAGCCTTGAACGCGCCAGGGACGCCTACAGGGAAGTCCTGAGGATTAGCGCCGATAACTGGGACGCTCTCTTTGAACTGGGGAAGGCTTATGTTTCCCTGGGGGATCCGGATCAGGCAAAAAAGACCTTGCAGGATCTTCTTGGCCGGAATCCCGGCTATTCCCAGAAAGGAGAAGCCGAAAAGATTCTGGCCGGCCTGCTGTAAGCGATATTTCCGAACCCCCTCAGCCTTCGCCGCCGGATTGCGCGTATCGGCGGTGCAAGGGTCTTGCTTTATACGTCCTTGGGGCGGTTGTCCTGCACCCGCCTGGCTTTGCCTTCGCTTACCGGGAGGGCGCCGCCTTCGTGGAGCTCCACCTTGGGGTTGATGGTGATGGAAGCCTGGAGGGTCTTGCGGATCTTTTCCCTGAGGGCGTTGAGAGGCCGGGCGTCATCCATAAAGATATCGGGGCCCACTTCTACCTTGACGATGAGGCGGTCCAGGACCCCTTCCTTCTCAAGAACGATGAGGTAGTTGTTCCCCACTTCCTTCATGGTCATGACCACTTCTTCGATCTGGCTGGGGAAGACGTTCACTCCGTTGATGATGAGCATGTCGTCGGTGCGGCCGGTGATGCGGCGGAGCCGGCGGTGGGTTCTGCCGCAGGGGCAGGGTTCGGTATAGAAGCTTGAGAGGTCCCTGGTGCGGTAGCGCAGGATGGGGGTGGCTTCGCGGCAGAGGCAGGTGAGGACGAGTTCCCCGGTCTCTCCGTCCGGGAGGGGCTCCAGGGTTTGGGGGTCCACGATCTCGCCTATGTAGCCGTCTTCCCAGAGGTGGAGGCCGTTCTTGGCCTGACACTCAAAAGCCACGCCGGGGCCGTTCATCTCCGAAAGGCCGTAAGAATTATAGACATCGATGTTGAGCAGGGCCTCAATGCGCCTGCGGGTGTCTTCGGAATAGGGCTCCGCCCCGGCAAAGGCCTTTCTCAGCCTGATGCTGTCCCGGCTCACCCCCTCCTCCCTCATTTTCGATTCCACGTGGAGCAGGAAGCTGGGTGTGGCGTGAACCACGGTGGTACCGAAGTCCTGCATGAGCCGGAACTGCCTCGCGGTGTTGCCCGACCCCGAGGGGATCACCAGCATGCCCACCTTTTCGCCCCCCTGGTGGAATCCCAGGCCGCCGGTAAAGAGGCCGTAGGAGATCATGTTCTGGAACACGTCGCTTTTGGTACAGCCCGTCCCGTAGATGCAGCGGGCCACATAGCCCGTCCAGCGCCTGATGTCTCCGGCGCTAAAGTAGATGGTGGTGGGGGTTCCGGTGGTGCCGCTGGAAGCGTGGAGCCTCACCACCTCCTCCGGGGCTATGGCGAGAAACCCATAGGGGAAGCCGTCGCGGAGATCGTTTTTTGTAGTAAAGGGAATTCTTTTTAAGTCCCCCAAGTCCCGGATGTCGCCGCCGCTTTTAATCCCCTCCTTCCCGAGGCGATTCTGGTAGAAGGGGGTTTTAAGCGCCTGGTCCACGGCGGTCCTCAGCTTTTGCAGTTGGAGGGCTTCAAGGCCGGGCCGGGGCATCTTTTCGATCTCGGCCTTCCAGTACTGGAAGGATGGCTGATCATGCGGGGAGGAAGCCGTCATTTGGCGGCCCCGGTCGCGGGGGAACTTCCGCCCGACCCTTCACGGCCCAGGCGGAAGGCTTTCCTGTTGGCTTCCTCCACCGGGGCTCCCTTGGCGGCAAAGGCGGCAGCGATGGTGTCTTCCAGGGTTTCGGCCTTGAGGGGGAGGAAGGGAGAGGCCGCCCCGACCATGACCATGTTCACCGCCCGCGCCTGGCCTGCCTCTTTTGCCAGGGCGGCGGCTTCCACAATCCGCGAAACCGGGAAGCCCCTGACGGTCTTGATAATTTCCCCAAGGTCGGGGTAGTTGGGTATATTGACCAAGGGCTCGGCGGCGGTAACCAGGGCGCCGGAAGGAGAAAGCCAGGCTGCGTAACGGAGGCTCTCCAGGGGTTCCATGGATATGATAATATCGGCGCCCCCCCGGGGGACCAGATCCGATGCGATGGGTTCGTCGGAAATGCGGAGATGGGCCAGCACCGCGCCGCCCCGCTGGGCCATGCCGTGGACTTCGCTCTGCCGCACCGCGAGGCCCTCCGCAACCGCCGCCCTGGCAATGATGGCGGCGATGGAAAGAACCCCCTGACCGCCGACTCCCGCTAAAATGATATCCTTTTTCACAAAAACGATTGTATCGGTTTTTGTTTTCATACGCAAGGCATCGCGTGTCATGATACCAGGATAAACGCATAGAAATACGATTATCTGCGATATGAGAAAAATGAAGAGAAAAAACCACAAAGGACACCAAGGAACACGAAGGTTTTTGTTAGAAAACTTCGCTTTTTCCTTC
>JAISRW010000243.1 GCA_031273405.1 Treponema sp. | reverse complement strand
GTATTCAGGTTGAAGGCGGGGAGGTTCCACTGTTTCAACTTCCGTCAGATAAACGACCAGTTTGTTCTTTCCCACAGGAACCGTCTTAGGCAGTTCAAGCGAAAGCCTTCGGTCGAGGGGAACATCAACGGTTTCTTCAAGTATGGCTATCATACCAACAATGATCGCATGACAAAGCCTTATTTGCAAGGGGTCGCATGAATATTGACAAAAAGCCGACTTAGGGAGCGTTGCGGGGGGCGAAGCCCCCCGCTGAGGGGGGTAGCGTAAGACTTGCCGCTTGCGCGTCAAGTCTTTTAGGAGTTTGCTACGCAAACTCCACGATAATGCGGCAAGGCTGGAGCGAGGGGGGAGACTTCCCCCCCTTAATATATTGATCGAACAGGAGTGTAGCAATATGAAAATAGCCTTTGACGTTGATGTCCTGGCAAAGCAAATGAGCATTGCCGATTATGTTCGTAAAGTTGCCGATTGGGGCTACAAATATATCGAGCAATCTCCCCACCCCCGGATCAACCCGTTTTACAAACATCCTTTGTTTTCCAAAGAATGTGAAAACGAGTATCGCCGGGCGTTGAAAGAGACGGGGGTGGAAATTTCCTCGTTTATCGTGGTGTACCGCTGGTCCGGCCCCACGGAAGAACAGCGGCGGCACGCGGTAGCCAACTGGAAAAAGATGGTTCAGATCGCCGTGAACATGGGGGTTCAGGTGATCAACACCGAATTTTCCGGTGATCCGAACCAACAGGAACTCTGCAACGGTATGTGGTTCCGTTCCATGGATGAACTCTTGCCCTTGTTTGAAAAGGAAGGCATCCGGGTAGAGATTCAGTCCCACCCCTACGATTTTTGCGAACTGAACGATGAAACCGTGGACATGGTAGAGAGTTACCGCTCGGACAACCTGGGCTATGTCTATTCAAGCCCCCACGGGTTTTTTTACGACAGGGGTAAGGGCGATGTGCGGCACATGCTGGAATATGCCGGGGGCTGCCTTTCCCACGTGCTCTTTGCGGATACCTTTAACCAGGAGAAGGACTGCCGTTATATTCTTAACCCGCCGTGGCTGAACGCGCGGGGGAAAAGCGATGCGGTGGTTCATCAGCATTTGGCCATGGGTGAAGGGGAAGTTGACTTTGACGGTATTTTTGAAACCCTGCGGAAACTGGATTTTGCCGGGCGGACCTTTAAGGTTGGCGGGGAATCAATCGCCTGTGTGTCCTACTTTGGGTTCCCTGAAAAAATGGATGTCCAGGCTCCGGCGGCGCGGGAACGGATTGAGAGGGAACTCCCAAAAAGTAAAAATGCTGTCTAACCACAGCGGCCGGTTGACAGTTATTCCCGGCAAAAGGTAACATAGGGGGAGAACATAGAAAGTCTGTCGTTCTTTCTGTGCTCCTCAATAGAGAGGTTTCCAAAAACCCGGTTAGCTTTGAGAAAGGCTTTCTATTGGGTTATTTCTTTAAGGAGAGCTTATCATGAAAGATCCAAATTGCCGTTATTGCACCCGCACTACCGATATTATCGAGATTGCGGCGGATTTAGAAGTATCCACCCTGTATATCACCAAGGATCAGGCCTATCGGGGCCGCTGTATTTTAGCGTTGAAGGAGCATAAAACCGAACTCTTCCAGCTTAGTCCCGAAGACGCGGCGGCGTTTGTTCGGGATATGTCCCGGGCGTCAAAAGCGTTATTCGAGGTTTTTTCGCCGGACAAAATTAACTACGCGGCCTTTGGGGATACCTACCCGCATTTGCATTTCCATCTGGTACCAAAATACAAGGGCGGTAAATCCTGGGGGAGCCCCTTTGATTTGCCCCTCGATCCTACCGGGATTATGCCGCCCGAAGAACTTACCGGCCTTATTGAAAAAATCAAGAATAAACTTTAGCGCAGCCAACCCGTGTTTTGGTCTAAACAAGCGCAACAGGCTCCTAGCAGTTTGTTGCGCTTTGCGCATAAAACCTCCAAAAATCGCCATGCAGGCGATTTTTTACCTTACAAACTGCGTAAGGATGCCCAATAATCGTAGGTTTTATGGCATTTTTCCTTGAAAAAAGCCATAAAACCTACAAGTGCAACAGGCTCCTAGTCAGCCGCTGCCTGACAGTTACGAATAGTTACTTTTATCGCTATATTTGTTATATTATAGAGTATGAAAATTTTGACGTTAGGAAACGAACTGCTCCGGCGCAGGGCGGAGAAGGTTCGGCTTATTGGTCCGGAATATCAAAGAATAGCCGAGGATCTTATCGAAGGCCTCAGGGAGGGGAAGGGGATCGGTCTGGCGGGACCCCAGGTGGGGCTTATGGAACGGATTTTCGCGATCCATGTGGAGGGTGATATTCCCCGGATTTTTATCAATCCTTCGATAGTCGAGACCTCCCAGGAACTGGCAAAGTACGAAGAAGGCTGCCTTTCTATCCCCGGAATTTACGCCGAAGTGGTAAGGCCGAAAACAGTCAAGATCCAGGCATGGAACGAAAAAGGCCGGCCTTTTAGCATGGAGGCCGATGGCATTTTGGCAAGGGTCATACTGCACGAATTCGATCATCTGGAGGGTATCCTTTTTATCGACCGGCTTCCCGAGCAAAAGCGGAACCGCATTCTTGCCAAAATGGAGAAGCCCCGATCCGGCCAAAGGATATAACGGCGTGAGGGTTCTCTTTGCGGGCAGCCCCGGCATCGCGGTTCCCGCCCTCAAAGCCCTCGCCGCCATGGACAGGGAGGCGGAGCTTGCGGGGGTCCTTACCAACCCCGACAGCCCCCGAGGCCGCCGGGAGAGACCCGAGCCCACCGAGGTTTCCGCCGCCGCCGCCGTCCTCTCCGCCGGCCGGGAAGCCCGGGGGCTTCCCCCCATAGTCCAGCTTAAGCCCGAAAAACTCAGCCGGGAAGCCCGGGAGGCCGCGGCGGCCTTAAAGCTGGATCTGCTCCTTGCCTTTGCCTACGGCCGCATCTTCGGCCCTCAATTCCTGAGCATCTTTCCCCTGGGGGGCGTCAATATACACCCCTCCCTGCTTCCCAGGCACCGGGGGGCTTCTCCCATTCCCGCGGCTATCCTGGCCGGTGACCGGGAAACCGGGATCACCATCCAGCGCATAGCCGCCGAAATGGATACCGGCGACATCCTGGTTCAGGAACGCTTCCCCCTGAGCGGCAGGGAAACCGCCGCGTCTTTGAGCGATCTGGCGGCGGAAAAAGGCGCCCGCCTGGTCCCCCCCCTGCTCCGGGGCATGGCCGGGGGGGAAGCCCGGGCTGTCCCCCAGCGGGGGGAAGCTTCCTATTGTTCCCGTCTCTCGAAAGACGACGGCCTCATCGACTGGAACCTGGCGGCAGCCGAAATCGACGCCCGAATCAGGGCCTATACGCCCTGGCCCCTTGCCTATACCAGCCAGGCCGGACGGATCCTGTACCTGCTGGAAGGAAGGCCCCTGGAAGGGGAGGGGAGGGGAGGGGTTCCCGGAACCGTTTTGTCCGCGCATAAGTCCCTGGGGATATTGATCCAGACCGGGGGAGGCGTGCTGGCCCTTACCCGCCTGCAGTATCAGGCAAAAAAAGCCCTTTTCTGGAAGGATTTTCTCAACGGCGCCAAGGATTTCATAGGCGCCCGTTTGGGATGAAGAATAACCACCGACCTCACGGACGA
>JAISRW010000134.1 GCA_031273405.1 Treponema sp. | reverse complement strand
TTTACCCGAGTAATTTGTTCCATGTTGGAACAAAGACAATTTTCCCTTCAAGTATTGTCTTGCGTACAGCCATGCTAAAAGCTGACCGCCTAAAGGCGGTGGTTTTAAACCTGGCACATGGGAAACTAAAAATAGACAGCCTAACTTGAGCGGAGTTAGGGTTTAAACGAAAATCTTGCTTCCTTACTTAGGCGCGGCGGTTAATCCTTGGGGCGCTTGTAGAACCTGCCGTTGATCTGCTCGGTCCTCAGCACGTTGACAAAGGCGCCGCCGTCTATCTCCTTGATGGCGTTTATCAGGGGAGCCGCTTCTGTGGCGGAAACAACCGAATAAAGGAGGAAGCGCCGCTTTTTTTCGTAGCTCCCAAAGCCGTCAAAGGTCGTCGCGGCGTGGTTGGTTCTGTCCCTGATAAGGGCATAGATTTCATCAGGCTTATTGGTGATGATGAGGAGGGTCTTCTGCTGGTAGCCCTTGTAGAAGTTCCCCAGGGCCACGGTGGTGACATACTGGAAGATGACGGAATAGAGGGCCTTGTCCAGGGAGAAAAGCCCGGCCGCCAGGGCCAGGATCACGCAGTTCCCCGCAAAGATATAGTTCCAGGCTTCCTTCCGGTACTTCTCGGAAATTAAGATGGCGATAAAATCGGTGCCCCCGCTGGTGGCGTCCGCGTGAAGGCAGAGGCTGATGGAGAAGGCGTTGAGAAAGCCGCCGAAAACAGCCGAGAGGAGGGTGTCGTGGAGCTGCAGCCGGTTAATGAACATGGCCGGCATCCAGTCGGTTAAAAGGCCGCTGAGGGCAACCATCAGGAGCGAATAGAGGGTGAACCGTTTCCCTATCACCTTAAAACAGATTATCCCGGGCGCAATGTTCAGGGCGTAATAGATGACGCTGAAGGGTACGCGGAAATTGCCGTACCGGAGGCATATTTCCTGGATAAGGAGGGTGAGGCCGGTAAAACCGCCGGGGATAAGCCCTCCGGCATGGACAAAGGTGTTGATGTTAAAGGCCATAAGCACCGCTCCGGTACAAATCAGCACAAGCCGCCTGAGGGTCCGGCGCAAAGAAGGTTTTTCTATGGTATCTGCTATCATGCTTATATCATAGTGCAAGAAAACATTCTTGACTATTAAAACCCTTTGAATGATACTATAGAGAATGTTTCCCAAAACTCGGTTAGTTTTGGGAAACGCTTCCGAAAAAGCGGCCTAAAGTCCGCTTTTTTATATAAATTTCAAAGTAACTTTCCCAAAACTTCAGTTTTGGGAAAGCCTCTAGATTCAGGAGGCAGTATGGCGTTCTCACTCAGCAGCTATCCCGTTGTGTACCGGGCAAAATACGAAGGCAAGAAGTGGAAAGGGGAGTATATCGAAAAACCTCACAAAACCACCGGAGAAGAGGCGGCCATGGAAGAGGCGGATCGGAACGCCCTGTCGGATTCCCGCAATCTCTATGCCGATATGCCCCTGGTAAATTATACCACCCAGTACGGCCTCGGGGTTTTCGAGGGTATGAAGGCCCTGCCCCAGAAAGACGGAGGGCTGGCCATATTCAGGCCCGATCGGAACGCCAGGCGCTTCCACGCTTCCATGAAGGGGCTTTACATGCCCCCCTTTCCGGAGGATGAGTTTGTCGCCTCCTGCGCGGAAACCGTACGGCGGAACGCGAAACTGGGATTCAGGCCCCATTATAAAGCCGAATGGGAAAAGGATTCCTTTATGACCGCCGATTCCATCTATATCCGCCCCTTTACCTATGCCGAAGGCGGCATCGGGGTGAATATCTGCCGCGAGCCCTGGGTCATGATCGTCACCACCCCGGTAAGCGCCTATTTCTCCAAGGGCAATGCCGACGCGGTGGTTACCGGCCGGATCAGGGCCACGCCCGGGGGCACGGGTTGGATCAAGGCGGCCAGCAACTACGTTATCGCCGCCTTGGCCAAGCACGAGGCCATGGAAGCCGGCTATATGGAGTGCGTGTTCCTGGACGCGGAACATCACAAGTATGTTGAAGAAGGATCTTCCTGCAATATCTTCTTTTATCTCAAATCCGGGGAACTGGTAACTCCTGAACTGGGGGACACGATACTTCCGGGCATCACCAGGGCCAGCATTATCGAACTGGCCCGGGACCGGAACGTGAAGGTCTCGGAGCGGAAGATCTCCATCGATGAAGCCCTGGAAGAAACCAGGGAGTGTTTTGTCAGCGGCACCGCCGCGGGGGCGACCCCCATCGAGAGCCTCACCTTCGGCGGGAAGAAGGCGATCTTCAACCAGGGCAGGACGGGAGATTTCACAGCCCATATCCGGGATACCATCAAGGGTATACAGTACGGGACGCTTCCCGATACCAAGGGCTGGCTGGTCCGCCTCCCCCTCTGATTCATGACGGTAAAAAGGAATTCAACGTTCTTTCTCCTCGCCTTCTGCTTTTTCCTGGCGTCTTTTTCGGGATCCCCCCGGCTTGACGCCCAGGAGGCCCGGCTTATTTCCTCGGTCTCCGTAAGCGGCCTTAAGCGCACCAAACAAAGGGTAGCGGAAAGGCCCCTGCAAAAGTTCGTCGGCGCCGACGCTGACCGCCTCGATTTTGACGAAGTCCGGGCGGCGGTGATGGACACGGGGGTTCTGGAGCCTCTGGCCGTGGCGGTAACAGATAAAGAAGGCTCGTGTGTTCTCGAAGTAACGGTCAGGGAAAAATGGTCCGTCTTTCCTATCCCCCTCATAATCATAGGATCCGACGGCATGAATTTCGGGGCTTTCTTTACGGATACCAATGCCTTCGGCCTTTTGGACAATTTTTTCGCCGGCGGTATGTACGGCTCCCGGGAATGGATGGCCGGGGGCGGCTATATGCACAAATCCCAGCAGGAAGGTCTCCCCGGCTGGAGAAGCGCGGCGTTTTTTTCCCGCAAGGAACGGCACGACACGGATCAGAAGGAGGAGGATATCCGGCTCTTTCACCTTGATTCCATAACGGCGTCGGCGGCTCTCTCTTTTTCGCTCCGGGAAATCTGGGGATTGAGCTTCGGTCTTTCTTACGGCGAAAAAATTCTGCGGAACCCGGCAAGCTCCCTGAGGCCGCCCCTCTCGGACTTACGGACCCTGGGGTTTGAAACCCGCGTCTCGCTGAGGAAGAGCAACTGGGACGGGTACTTCCTTTCCGAGGAGAGCGCCTCCGCCAGCTATACCTGGCATTTTGGGATTGGGTCCCCTTCCTTTCATTCCCTCAGGTTCAGCCTGGCCTGGGAAAAATCCATCATTCCCGGCCTGAGGTTCAAGTTCCATTCCGGCGGTATCTACTCCCCGGGAGCCCCGATTCTCCAGGAGTCTTCCCCGGCTGTTGCCCGGGTAACTATACTGCCGTCTTCTTTTTCGGCAAAAAATTACGCGGGAGCTTCCGGGGGCTTGGAAAAATACCTTTTAAGGACATCCTTCGGAACCCTGTCGCTTCTTGGTTCCTGGCAGGCGGTCTTTTCCCGGGGTTCCATCCTGGGGGATCAATTCGATCAGGGGCCGGCAGGGGCCCTCTCGTTTTATATGAGCCGTCTGGCCATTCCGGCCCTCTCCGTAGGGGCGGCGTACAATATCGGCGCCGGCCATCTTCAGGGCTCCTTCAGCCTGGGCATGAGCTTTTGACCCGGTATTCCGGCGGCGGCGTCCTCCTCAAGGAGCCCCGCCTCATCGAGGCTGGTTTTACCCTGACCGTGGAAGAGGAAGCGGCAATCTCAAAGTAACCGCGAAAGGCGCGAAAAAAGCGATACCGATTACGAACCGGGGTTTGGCGGACGTACTAAGCGGCTTATTACGTGCCGTACTGCGACCCTCGCGC
>JAISRW010000084.1 GCA_031273405.1 Treponema sp. | reverse complement strand
TATTTTGGAATGAGGTCATATGAGTTTTGATATGGACCGGCGGTGTTTCTTTTTGATTTATTCTAATATAGCAGCGTGCATAGTTACAAAATTTTATTCATGCCGAAGGGGTTTAATACCTTCTGCACGCTACGAACCTTCGGTTCGACGTGCACGAGCTTTAGGGCGCTTAAAGCGGACCTTTGGTCCGAGGTATTAAACCCCAAAGCGCAGCCGTGCAACCACCTTGTGAGAACAACATACCTCGCCCTTCAGGGCGAGGTCGTTAATTTTTGATATGTCCCGGCTTTGATGTCGGTCAATGCGAGGGTGTGTCAACGGAAATAGAGGCAAGGGCTTCGGTTATGCCGTAACAGTAATCGCCCAGCTTTTCGATGCGGCGGACCAGGTCGATAAAGAGCAGCTCGGTTTTGACGTCTTTGCCGGCCTCGATGCGCTTGCGGCCCAGTTTACGCAGCTTGTTTCTTGATCTGTCGATTTTGTCTTCCAGATCTTTGGCCCAGGCGGCTTCTTCGGCGTTCACTCTGCGGCCAAGGCGGTCCCCCACCATGCTGAGAAACTGTTCCACCATGCCGGCATAAGGCGCTAGGGCTTTCATTTCCTTTCCCTTGAAGATCCGATTTTTTCTGACGCTCCTTTCCAAAAGCAGGCAGATGCTGAAACAATCGTCGGTCATGTCTTCGAGATCCGCGGTAATGCGGATCAGCAGGGAGATCCGGCGCCTTGTGCGCTGATTCAGATGATCCCCGGTACATTCGATGAGAAACGCCGTAAGGGCTTCCCGCATTTCATCGGCGTAGGCTTCCTTCTGCTTCATCGACTCCACAAGGGCGTTAACCATGCCTTCCTTGTCTTCGGTCCCAAGGAGGTCGCGAAGAACGGCGCTGATAGCGGCGTACATGGACGAGGCGACGGCGGCCATGTCCCGGATTTCCTTTTCCGCCCGGATAATGTCCAGCCCCGGGGTGTCCTGCAAGGAAGCGGGGCGGAAGACCAGCCTGTAATGCCCGGGAGCCTCTTCGGTTTTATCGTCCTTGATGATGAAGCTGACAAGGGCCGCGAACTGCCTGACAAAGGGAAGGAACAAAACGGTACCCAATATATTGAAGACAGTGTGAAACATGGCAAGATGGATGGTGATGCCGGCGCCCGCCGGCAGTCCGGGGCTCAGAAGATCAACCAGGTTTAAAAGGGGCCTGAAAAATATCAGCGCCAGCACGCTGCCCCCCACGTTAAAGAGCACGTGAACCAGGGCGGTCCGTTTTGCCGCGGTCTTGGCGCCCATGGCCGCGAGGATGGCGTCGATGGTGGTCCCTATGTTGGCGCCCATGGTCATGGAGACGGCCATCTCGTAGGTCACCACATTCCTGTAGGACAGGGCTATTGTCAGGGTGATCATGGCGGCGGAGGAGTGCATGATCAGGGTAAGGACCGTGCCCGCCGCGACGCAGATGAGGACCGAGAGAAAGCCCAGATTCGAAACGCCCCTGATAAACGCGAGAGCATCGGGGGTCACGCTGGGCATGGAATCGTTCAGGAATCGGAGCCCCAGGAAAATAAAGCCGAAACCGAGAAAGACCTCTCCCCATTGGTGGTGCTTCCACTTGATCACCCCCATGGTAAATCCGACGCCAACCGCGGGAAGGGCGATGGCGGAAATATCAAACCTAAAGCCTATCAGCGAAACGATCCAGGCGGTGGTGGTGGTACCGATATTGGCCCCCATGATCACCCCGATGGACTGGGTCAGAGTAAGGAGGCCGGCGTTTACAAAGGAGACTATCATGACCGTGGCTGCCGACGATGACTGGACCAGGGCGGTTACCGCCGCACCGGTGATCACCGCGATAAAGCGGTTCCCGGTCATAAAATTAAGGACCCGCTGCAACCGGTCTCCGGCGGCCTGCTGAATTCCGTCGCTCATTATCTTCATCCCGTAAAGGAAGAGACAAAGCCCTCCGGCCATCCTGAGCATTACCATGACAATCGCCATACTTTCAGTATACTATAGAAGCTTTCCCAAAACTTCAGTTTTGGGAAAGCAACCTGAAATCTAAATGAAAAAGCGGGCTTTAGGCCGCTTTTTCGGAAGCTTTTCCCATCGAACCGGAGGTTCGCGCTAACCGAGTTTTGGAAAAAGCTCTATAGTATCCCCCCTTTTTTTAAGCCGCTCTTCGTGACGCCTCATCGTAAATTTTAATCGCAGCGCCCGCCTACCCCGCCGTGACTTTTTTCCGGGGCTGTGATACACTACCAGCATGACGACTATCCGCCTCGTCGGAGAAAACGCCGCAGCGGCAAGAATAGCGTCATTTACCTCCTACCCCCGATAGGTTCACTAGGAGTTTGCTGCGCTTTGCGTATAAAACAGTATAAATATTCATAAAATGAATATTTATACCTTACAAACTGCGTTCGAACCTTTGGTTCGCGGATGCCGGATAATCGTGGTTTTTGTGACTTTTTTTACTAAAAAAAGTCACAAAAACCGACAAGTGCAATCGGACCGAAGGTCCGTGGCTCCTAGGTACTATCCCCTCCCCTATACCGGCAGTTCCTTCACGTCGCAGTTGAGGCGGGCGGCGGCTTTTTCGGCCTGGGCCCTGCCGGCGATGATCACGGGGCTGCCGGAACCGGGGGCTTCCAGGGACACGGCGAGCCGCTTGAGGACGGCGGCGGTTTCTTCCGTCTTCACGGCGATGAGGGACTCAAGCCGCCTGGAACGGTGGCGGTCTTCTATGCCGTAGAGGAAGCGGAAAAAGTCGAGGAAGCTCTTGTCCGCCGGGGTACGGGGGGCGGTCTCCCTGGCGTAGCTCCCTATGACGGCTTTTACCAGTTCTTCTTCCCCCCCCAAACCGGCGGAACCGGGGCCGGCCAGATCCTTTAAGAGCGCCGGCAGGGTTTCCAGAGAGCGGAGGGGGCCGGGGTCCCGGTAGGTGGAAAAGGAAAAAGCCCCTTCAAGGTTATCCGGGTGGGCAAAGGCGCCGTAAGCGCCGCCCTTCATGCGGATGGCCTCCCAGAGGGGGCCGGTGGAAAGCTGATGGGCCAGGACCAGTTCGGCGGCGTGTTCCGCCGAAGCGTAGGGGGAGGACGGCGCGGTTAAGGCGGCAAAGCCCACCTGCAAAGAGGCCGAGGCAAAGACCTCGGGGGCCCCTCCTGCCGCGGTTTCGACCGCCCTCTCCCGCCGGGGCCGGGGGGGGCCGAAAGAGCCGAAGCGCTTCCCTATCTCTCCGAGACAATTTTTTATCGCCTCCCCGCCCAGGTTGACCATGAGGCCGGCGCCGGTGATTTTTTCCCTCAAAGCACCGAGCCTGGCGCTGATTTCTCCGGCTTCCATTTCGGCAAGGCGGTGTACGAAGAAAAGCTGCTCCAGGCCGTTCCAGGCCTCGTCGGTCATCCGGGAAGGGGAAAAGCCCCGGCCCGACCGGATGGAAGCGTAGCTGTGCCCCGAGGGCGCGAGACTCGAATCGGTGTCGTTCTTCAGTTCCGCCGCCAGATCCCGGATGCGCTTCAAGTCGCCAAAGTCCCCCTCGGCAATGAGGCGCAGGGCCAGATCCAGGGAAGGCGCCATTTTTTCGTCCAGGGCCTTAAGCCGGAATATGAGCCAGTCCCTGCCCCGGATGTCGAAGATCCCCTGGGGGAGGGCCGTGGCGTGGGAAGCGCCGGGAACCGCCGAACCGGTTTCGAGCATGGCATGGAAGCCCCCGGTGGTACGGGTCAGCAGCCCCGACACTTCGCCGTAATCCATGCCGGGAAGGCCCACCGAAACCGCCGCCCTGGAAAAGAAGGGGAGCCACAGGTAGTCCTCCCTTTCCAGCAGATCCACGGGAAAGGCCAGATCCACGTAGCTGATGCCGTTGGTAAAGAGGGAGTGGGCTATGAGGGGCGCGCCGGCGGCGTCAAAAAATTCCCGGTTTATCTTTTCGATATCCGGGGAAAGATCCTTCCGGGTAAGATGGGGGATCGTAGCCAGGGCTTCGGGGGTGTCCCCCTCTTCCTGGAAGCGGCTGAGGGCCGCCGCCTTTTCGCGGATGGCCTTCTTTTCCTCCTCCCCTAGGGCCTTCTCCTTTTCAGCCAGGAGAGCCGCCCTCACCGCGTCTTTCTTTTCCTGGAAGCCCTTTTCGGGCTCAATGACGATAAAGGCCCGGTGGGGGTTATCCAGCATAAAAGTGCGGATAAGGCTTTCAAAATACCCCTTGCCTTGGGCGAGTTTTTTCTTAAGCTCCGCGAACAGGGGATCGAAGATGAGGCTGTCCCAGGGGTTCCCCCCGTGGAGCCAGCTTCTGAGGGAGCGGCGCATCCATACCAGGGAGAAGGGCCCCCCGGAGCGGCGTATCTCCCGGTGGGAAAATTCCATGGAAAGCAGGGCCGCCTCAATTTCTTCCTCCGGGATTCCTTCCCGGACAAGACGCTCCAGTTCGCCCAGTATGAGGGCCTCCACCTTCCTGTAGGCTTCCTCCCCGCCTGAGACCCCCCGGAGGCCGGCGCAGAATACGGTCTCCCTGATCTCCCCCTCAAGGCCGGTCACCGGGGAAAGATCCTCCCCCAGCCCCGAGTCGATGAGGGCGCGGGTGAGGGGGGCGCCGTCGTGGCCCAGGAGGGTTTCGGTGAGGGCGGCCAGGCTCAGGGTTTCCTCGGCGTCGGAAGCGTCGCCGCAGAGCCAGGAGAGGAGAACCGTTGCCTTGTGCTCGGCCCCGGAAGAGGGGCAGGGGACGCGGAAGACGCGCTTTTCCTTCCACCGGGCGGCGGGGGCTATGGGGGGCGCCGCCTTCCCGCCGGGCAGGGATGACAAAAATTTGTCATTCAGAAAGGCAAGCTGTTTTTCCGTAGCGATATTCCCCGCCAAAAAGATCCGGCAGTTTGCCGGAGAATAGCGGGAACGGTGAAATTCCAGCAGCTTTTCCCGGCTCAGTTCCGGTATATGATCCGGGTCGCCCCCTGAATCAAAGTCGTAGGGCGTGCCGGGAAGCACCGCCTTGACGGACCACAGCCCGGCGTAAGCGTCGAGGGAGGAATAGGCCCCTTTCATCTCGTTGTACACCACCCCGGTAAGGCTTAGCTTTTCCTCAGGCCCCGGAGAAAACTCCAGCCTGTGGCCTTCCTGCATAAAAGTCCATTCCGAAACCAGGGGCCGGAACACCGCGTCGCCGTAGACCCCCATGAGGTTAAAGTAGTCGTGCTCGTTAACCGAACTCGCCGGATACACCGTCTTGTCGGGAAAGGTCCAGGCGTTGAGAAAAGTTTGAAGGCTTCCCTGGGCCAGAACCAGGAACGCGTCTTTTAAGGGATAATGCTCGGAACCGCAGAGCACCGAATGTTCCAGAATATGGGCCGCCCCTGTGGAATCTTCCGGGGCGGTGGCAAAGGCAAAGGCAAAGAGATTTTCCCTGTCCTCGTTGTATATGTGAAAAACCTGGGCGCCGCTCTTTTTATGCCGCGCCCAGATACCCTGGGCCTTAAATTCCTCCAGTTCCCTTACATCGAGAATCTCAAACCCGCTGTCAAGCTCCTGTCCCTTCCGCAATTCTGTTTTCATTCAACTACATCCTTATCGTCCAGCATTAAAATGCGGCCTTCTTCCCGGTTCAGCCTGAACCAGCCCAGGAATTCCCTGGCCGCCGCTTCGGTTTCGATTTTGGGGATCTTCCCCATGATTTCCATTTCTTCCCTCACCTGCCCTTCCCTCCCGGAGGAAAGGTTGGAGAGGATCTTGGCGGTGAATTTTTCCGGCCCTCCCTTGAGCAGGATGGCAATGTCCCGGTCGGACATGGCCCTGAGCTTTTCCTGGATGGGCCGATCCGCCGCCCCGGCTATATCTTCAAGGGTATAGAACCTCTCTTTAAGGGTGCGGCCCAGGGCGGGGTCTTTCTCTTCAAGCTCTTCCAGGAGCCGGTCGCCGAAAGAAAGATCCGAAGACTTAAGAATAGCCGTAAGAGCCCCCATGCCGTCAAGCTCCGAAGTCTCGGCGCGCTCGAAATGCCGGGCCTTTTCCCGCAAAGCCGCTGCGGCCCGTTCCAGCACCTCCGGGGAGACCTGTCCCATGCGGGCGATGCGCTTGACGATTTCCAGCTTCCGCTCCGCCGAAGTATTGGCCAGGGCCGAGGCGGACAATTTGGAAGGGAGCCGGGAAAGCACCAGGGCTTCGGCGGCGGGGCTCTCATCCTTAAAAAAGAGGGCCAACTGTTCGCCGGAAAAATCCCTGAGAAAGTCGAAGAGATTCTCCACCGCCGCCGGAACCGCCTTCTTTAAAACCGACTCCCCCTTCTCCGGGCCAAAGGCGGCGTAGAGAAGCCTCCTGGCCGCCTCGACCCCTCCCAAAGAGGAGCCTGAGTACACATAGGGTGAAGCAAGGAGGGAACTGAATTCTTCCAGCACCTCCTCCCCTTCCGCCGCGGTGATGCCCTTGATGCCGGCTATCTCCTTTGAGATCGCCTCCACCTGCTCCGCGTCCAGTTGGGAGAGTATCCTGGCCGCCTCGTCGCTCCCGACCAGGACCAGAAACCGGGCAGCCCTTTGGTATTTCGAGAGCTCCTTAGCCGCAGCGGAAGGAGCCTTCCCCGGACGCAGGGGGCGTTTGGGCGGGGCCTTCCCGGGACCGGTTTTCAGGAGGCCCTCTCCGGGCGGGGCCGCCTCCGACGGGTTGTTCTTCCTGTTCAGGGTTTCCTGGTAAGCCGCAAGCCCGCGGGCCAGAGGCCCGGAACCGGCCGGGGATTCATTCTTTCCCATGCCGCAATAATAAGCTGATTCCTTGTCCCTAGGCAATAAGTGGCAAGCCGGGGCTTCGCAAAATTGAGGATCAAGTTTAAGCCTTGCCCCAGGGTATCAAAGGATCAGTCAAACTTTCGATCAATCAAACCTTCGATCAAACTCTCAATATGAATAAAAAACGCCATTAGGGTGTATTCCGTCCAAATTATAATGAGTAAGAATATAATCAGGAGAAAGGGATGATGAAGGAGCCTGTCCCAAAACTAATTAACTGTGCGCTAAAAGCGCACGGTTTCTGGACAGGCTCTTGGAAAAAGCGGTCGGCAGCCCGCTTTTTCTCCTAAATTTAAGGTCGCTTTCCCAAAACTTCAGTTTTGGAAAAGCCCCGAAGGATACTAAATTTATGTTTCCTATAAAGCATAAACAAGAAGACTCGATTGAAGTTCCCGTCGGAGCCCGGATCGGAGCTCGCGCCGAAGCCTCGGTTATTGATCGCAGAGAAATCACGCCGCTTTTGGAGAAAGCCCAGAAAGCGCTTAAATATTACGAAGAGGCTACAGGATGTACCGTATCGGTGCGGGATCTCTCCGGCCATTCGATAGAGTCCGTTCAAAATCAACCTGAAGAGCATCGGACTTTGGTCCACGGTATGTTGTTCCCGAAAGACGGCCGCGCTCAGGGGTTTAATACCTCGGGCCAAACGTCCGCTTTAAGCGCCATAAAGCTCCCACGGGTCGAAGCGAAGGGGATAAACCCCTTCGGCAGGGATAAAAAAAATCCCGGGTTTTGTGAATTCTGCAAGACCCACGCTTCCGCTTCTTCCGAAACCCGGGCCGGTGAAGAATACCCCTGCATACAAAAACACATAAACGACGCCTGCGAATCCCGGCGCATGGGAGGAGCCTATATCTATCTCTGCAAAATGGGTTTCACCTTCTGGGCGTGCCCTCTCTTTTCCGGGGGCCGGCATGTCGGTTTGGTTATCGCGGGGTATGTGCTGGGAATCAAACGGGAAAAGGCGGAAGAAAAAATCCGCGCTTTTTGCGGCGCCGGGGCTGATGCCGGAGACCTTCCCGATCTCCTGAAAGAGATTCCCGAAAAAGATCCCGATGAAGTTAAATCTTTGGCAAAAATACTCATGACCTGCGTTGGCGTTATTTCCGGAAGCCGCGAAACCAGCCTGGAACCGGACAAAGGCCCTGACCGGCAGGAGTCGGACGCGGCTATAGCGGAGGAACCCGCCGGGGATCAGGTCCCCCAAAAACGGGGGAACCAAAACGCTGCCGAAGGCGGCTGCTCCCTCGATAAAGAGCGGCTGTTCCTGGCGGCCCTGCGTCAGGGGGATATAAACGGGGGGCTTAAAATCCTCGATGAGCTAATAGATATTTTCCGCGCCGCCGGAGGCGATGATTTTGAATTTATCCAGTTTCGGGCCATAGATCTGGTAACCCTTCTTTCCAGGACAGGAATCGGCAATGGTTCTGAAAATTCAAAAGCCTTGGAAGCCAACAGCCGCTCTATCAAACGGCTCCAGGAATCCCAAAGCATAGAAGAGTTGGTCAAAAACCTTCGGAGGATTATAGAAAACATGGCAAGCGATGTGTTCTTCTTCAAAGGGATACGCCACGCCACAGCCCTGCACCGGGCAGAGCGGTTCATCTGGAAAAATTACACCAGAAAAATAAGCCTCAAGGAAATCGCCGGCGCTTCGGGGCTTGCGGCGCCTTATTTCAGTTCCATTTTCAAAGAAGAGATGAAGGAAAATCTTTCGGCCCATCTTAACCGGCTCAGGGCAGAAAAAGCCGCGATAATGCTGTCGGAAACCGAATTACCACTGGACGCGATAGCGAAGGCCTGCGGTTTTGCGGATAAAAGCTGGTTTTCTAAAATCTTTAAAAATTTCTCCGGAATGAGTCCCAGTAAATACCGGAAACTCGGGGGAAATACGCTTTAGGCAACAGGCCAGGGAGGCGGCAGAATATCATGAACAATACTAACAAAACCGGAGCGGGCTCCAATAACCGGGGTTTTCTTCATTCCGGCTATTTAAAAGAACCTTATTCGTCTCGGAAACGAAAAACCAAGAGCGGCGCAAAACGAGGCCGTTTACAGGAAGCCCAGAGCAGGACCGACCCCGTGCTGCTTAAGGCGCGTAAAATTATCGCCGACTATGCCAAGGCTACAGGTTCCTTGGTCTGCGTCCAGGATCATAATTATCCGGCTATTCCCGAAATAAGCCCGGATCTTCTAAACACCTGTCTTTGCTGTGTAAAATGCCAAACTCAAACAACGGCGAACAAAGTTACGGATCCCGAACAGCAGATGCCCTGCGGCGAAATGCACGCCAACGCCATACAGGGAGCCCGGCGTTCCGGGGGCTCCTGTATTTATATGTGCAAAATGGGATTCCTCTTTTGGACCAGCCCCATCTATGCCGGCAGCCGCTTTATAGGCGCTCTCATCAGCAGCGGCTTTCTCGGCATCAGCGGCGAAGAAGCCGCGGCACAGATCGACCGCATGGGGAAAAGCCCCGAGACGGAAGAACTTAAAAGACGGCTATCCGTGTTCCCCCGGGGAGATTCACAAAAAATCGAAGCCCTGGCGGAGCTTTTGCTCATCTGCGCCGAATCTCTTTCCCCGGGAACAGGGGATTATTACAAAACCCTGCGCCGCCGGGCGGAGCAGCAGGAGGAGCTTTCCGCAAAGATCGAAGACCTGAAAAGCAGGTATCCCTCCGACGGCCCCTCTCCGGACTATCCTCTGGACAAGGAGCGCCAGTTCCTTGCGGCCCTGCGCCAGGGGGATACAAAAACCGCCCGCAGCATCCTGAACGAGATTCTGGCGGTTTTGGTTTTTTCCAATCCTGATGAATTCAGATTTATCCAGTTCCGGGCCATAGAGCTGGTGGCCCTTATCTGCCATTCCGGCAGCGCCATCAGCAGCGAAAAGAACATCCCCGAAACCAGCAGCTCTTATCTCAGGCAAATCCGGCAGGCGAAAAACATCGAAGAGCTTACGGACACCCTCTACACTATCGCGGACAGGGCGGCGGAAAAAATTTCTTCTTTCAAGGGTATACGCCACGGGGCGGTTTTAAAAAAAGCCGAACAATATATCAAAGAAAATTTCAGCCGGAAAATCAGCCTCAAAGAGCTCGCCGATATTTCGGGTTTTTCGTCTCCCTATTTTAGCACCCTCTTCAAAGAAGAGATGGGCGAGAACCTCTCCAGTCATCTTAACCGCTTAAGGGTTGAAAGAGCGCTTCAATTGCTGATACAAACGGATTCTCCGTTGTGCAAAATAGCCGGCCTCTGCGGATTTGAAGATCAAAGCTGGTTCTCAAAAACATTCAAAAGTTTTACCGGCCTCAGCCCGGGAGAATTCCGTTCCCGCCAAAACGGTATGCTCACCGACGAAATGACAGAGGGTAATTTCTCAGATGCATACAGGATCCTTATCAAAAAATAATACTCCCGGCTTGAATAGATAACAATAAACCGGAGCACGATTTGATATGATCAGGGTAATGAGTTGAAGGAGTACAAAATGACGGATCTGAGTAAAATTGCGGAAAATATCCAGGCAGGAAAAGCGAAAGAGGTTTCTTGCCTTATCAGCCGGGCAATCAGCGAAGATTGCGGCATCGGCTGTATTGTGAAAGAGGGAATAATCGCGGGCATGACCGCCGTGGATAGGCGGTTCCGAAAAAACGAAATTTCCGTTCCCGAACTTCTCGTTGCCGAGCGGGCAATGAACATGGGAATACAAATCATACAATCCTACCTCGACAGCAGAATAATAGCCCCCAAGGGAACGGTGGTTGTCGGAACCCTGGAAGGGGACATCCTGGAAAGGGAAAAAAACCTCACCTCTATTATGATGCAGGGGCTGGGGCTCAGAGTGGTCGATCTGGGAGTAAGCGTTTCCACAGGGCAGCTCATTACCGCGGCCATAGAGGAGAAAGCCCAAATCATCGCCTGCTCGGCGGCCCTTACCACTTACATGCCCCAGATGAAATCCCTGGTCCAGGCGGCAACCTCGGCGCAGATCCGGAACACGGTGAAAATCCTGATCTCCGGCGGCCCCGTTACCGTTCAGTTCTGCCGCTGCATCGGGGCGGATATGTACGCCCCCGACGTTATAAGCGCCGCCGAAATGGCCGCCGCGTATTTTGAAAGCTCCACGGAAGCCCGCACAGCATAATCGCCGCCGGGCATAGCGAACGGCCTTGCCCGGCCGGCCGGCTAAACTTGACCCGCAAATAAGCATGAAGGATCGGGAAAGGGCGCTCTGTAGTCCCACGCGCAAATAACACGGCCTAACCCTTTACCGCGCCCGAGGTCATGCCGCCGACCAGGTATTTCTGCATAAAAAAACCGATGATGATAATGGGCGCCATGGTTATGGCCGCGGCGGCGCTGCGCTTGCCCCAATCCACCGAGACGGCCCCCACATAACGGGCTATGCCTGCGGTTAAGGGGTAGGTGTTCAGGTTGGTTAACTGGAGCGAGAAAATAAGTTCGTTCCAGGAACTTTGCATCATCAGAATAACGGCGGAGGCTATCGCCGGTTTCAGCAGGGGCATGATGATGAGGGCGAAAATTGTGATCCGGGAGCAGCCGACTATACCGGCGGATTCGATAAGCTCATATTGAAAAGGCCCCGGCCCCGTCAATTTTCGCCGCCTCATAATATTCATCCGGGATGGACAACAAACCGGCGGTTAATACGATGACGACGAAGGGGGTTACCTGCCAGCAATGGGCTATGATAACAGATAACATCGAGGTGGAAGCCGCGGTAACTCCGGGGAATTGGCCCATTCCCAGTCCGAAAAGCCCGAGAAACCAGTACAGGATGCCCCTGGGATCGTAGATATAGCGCCAGATAAGGCCCACCACCACCGGGGAAATCAGGAGCGGTATGGTTACTATGGGCCGCAAAACCGCCGCCCATGTCCGTTTGATTTTGACCAGGAATACCGCGCAGAGGGTTCCCAGAAAAAACTCCCCGCCGATTGCCCCGAAGGAAAAATACAGGGTATTGAATACGGCCTTCCGGGCTGTGGGGTCCTTAAAAAACCGGATGTAGTTTTCAAGACCCGCGAAAGATTCGGCATAATCCGCCGTCCCAAACCGGGCGTTAAAAAAACTTAAAAAAAAGCCGTAGCCCAGAGGCGCTACCATGATACAGAGGATGACTGCCAGCGCGGGAAGCATCAGGAGGAGGGGAAGCAGGTCTCCCCGCTCCAGGGACCATTCAAAGGTTTTCTGTTTCATGTCCTCCTCCTGAAAAAACGCCTTATGCGGACTCATTAATGAACAGACGTTCCGTTATTTACTAAAATCGGTATTTTCATATTTCTTCTGTAAGCGGCCCAGCACATCGGCGGGAGAGGCGCTGGTGGTGGCGATTTCCGAAAGGGCCACTACCAGATCGGCCCTAAAGGCGCTGAAGCTCAGCAGGGGTGGCTCAATTTTTCCGTTGGCAAGCTGTTCCATGACCACCGGAAGGAAAGGGGCTTTGGCGAGAACTTCCCTGTCGCTGCTCAGGGCATTGATCGCGCTTATCTGCTGATCCGCCAGGGTTTGCCTTTTTTCAACTTCCGGGCTGGTCATCCAGATACAATACTGGGCGGCTCCTGCGGGGTTGGCGGAATTCTTTGCCACCGCCCATACCCAGAAGGTGTTGGAGGCCGCGGCCTTGCCGCTTCTTCCCGCCAGGGGGGCGTATTTGACGGTGTTGACAATCAGGGAACGTTCAGGGTCAGCGTTCTGGTTCGCCAGGCCACTCATGATAGTACCGATAGGGGCGTTTTTCATTCTCACCGCCTCCGCCGTTTCGTCATGGTGCCAGGCCGTACTGCCTTCCACGGAATTGTCCACCAGCCGGTCGTAGACGGTTGCCGCGTATATGGCCTCGGGGCTTGTTATGTCCAGTCTGCCGTTTTTGTCAAAGAAATAGCCCCCGTCGGAAAATAACAATTGCGAAAACAGCGTAACCGCCGCGGTTCCCTGCCGGGCGGGGATGGCGATTCCCGAACCGCGCTGTTTAAAATACCTGGCCGCTTCCACCAGCTCTTCCGCATTGGTTGGAACCTTGACGCCCGCCTGGGCAAAGGCTTCGCTGTCGTAGGCGAGGATCAGGGTCTGGGCAAAGGTGGGCAGGCCGTAGGTCTTATTGTTGAACACACAGCCGTCCAAAAGCCCCTGGGCATAGATACCAAGATCCAGCCCCGCGCTTTTGATATAATCATCCAGAGGAAGGATGTAACCGGCCTCCGCGTATTCCTTCATCCACTGG
>JAISRW010000206.1 GCA_031273405.1 Treponema sp. | reverse complement strand
GCGCCTTGACCCGCTTGGCCGCCTCCACCGCGCTGATGATAATTTCGTGGGTGTGTACGGTTTCGGCAACCTCAACGGGAGTTCCCTCGCTGTTCCGCATGAAGGGATTTTCCGGTTTGATAAAACTGTGGGCCGGCCCCATAACAGCAGCCAAGCCCGGTTTCTCCAGTGTTTTCCCCGCGGTTTCCCGTTTCGTATCCTTGGGCCGTTTGTACTCTTGGCCGAATACCGGGCTGTTTATGTCAAACCCGGCGTCATCATATACAACCGGCTCAAGCTCGAAGCTCGCTTCCTTCCCCTCGTTTTCGTAGCTGGCGATACAGAGGGGCTCCACGCTCACCAGCAGGGGCTGTAATTTTAATTCCATGCCCACGAGGATTCCCGGAAGATCGCGGACGCTGTAGCGGAGCGACCGCCCGGCCCTGGGATGGACGATGCCCACCGTCAAATCCCCCGCCACCTTCCGGGTCTGGACGCCGTTGGCAAAAACCTGACGGCAAGTTTCCTCATCGGGAAGTTCCCGCAGTTTTTCTACAGGTATACGCTGCCAGAGCGTGGAACGGCTTACTATGACAGGACCTCGCCGCAGCCTGGTATCCAATCCCTGAATAAGATTGGCGTTATAAGCCGCGCACCACCGCTCGACTGTCTCGTTCAGCTCCTCCACGCTCCGCACCGGTTCAAAGCGCAAACGGCTTTCAAAATTTGTTTCAACTATATTGTTGCCGTTTTCTACCTGGCCCTTGGCGCGGGGGTTCCCCGGAAGATGCGGAATCGTTGTAACCTTAAACGCTTTAAGCGCGTTGGTAGTAGCTTTGGCGATGTTTGCCGTTCCGCAGTCCCAGATTAACAGTTCAGGGATTCCGTGAAACACGTAGGTGTTGATTTTCTTCTGACCCCAGGCGTACAGCAGGAAGTCGTACATATTCGCCGCCGTTTCTCCCGCCTCCTCGTAGTAACGCACACAGATTGAACTTGAATAATGATCGGTGAGCACATAGCGCAGGCACTTCTTTTTGTCCCCTTCAAAAAAGTTTTTGTTTTTGTAATGTTCGCTGTCGCTGATGATTTTTTGTCCCCCCCGGGGCGCGTAGTAAAGCAGTGATACGGACGGGTCCGCCTGATGTACCTGGTTGGGATATTCCGTCCGCATCGCCTGATGCGGCGCGGGAACCCTGCTGTCGGCCACCGCCAGGTGGTTTTGCCGGAGCAGTTCCCGGAGGCGGCTGTCGCCCACCGGAACATTAACGCCCCGCGCCTCCAGGATTGACCGGGCCACGTTTACCGGAAGGGTTGCCTTGCCGTTTTTGCGGATGCCCTGTTTTACCATATCGCCCACGGCGATTAATAATTCCCGGTCTACCGATGTGGCCCCCGCGTCTTTCCGTTTCGCCCGGCCGGAATCCCAGCCGCTCTCGCCAAGGACGCGGTACGCCTTTGCTTCTGAAAAACCAAACCTCCGGCGCATTTCGGCGACAACGGCTTTGTGTTCCGAAGCCGTCGCCGCGCTTTTCATGCGCTCAACCCAGCTCCGATACATCCGCTTTTCCCTCAATAATGTCAAAAAAGTTGTCAATAATAGGGCTGGGGTTTTCAAAACCGTCTTTCCATTTGGCGAAAAGTTCATGAATGTTCGCGGAGTCGGGGACAAACTCGTTCGCCCACTCGTTGAGTTCCTGTACGCCGATGCCGGGGATTTTCTCGCCTTCGTTGAGGATAGACATCGCCTCGCGGAATCCCGCCGAGATTTTCGACAGCGCGATACTGTAAGCCGCCGTGAGTCCCCGCAGTTCCCTTGCCGCTTTTTGGCCCGGTGTAAGCTGCATGGGGTCCTCGGCGCGGATTTTCAGATCGTCGATAATCTCCTTGAGTTTTTCGACTTCCTGTTTATGCTGTTCTTTTTGGTTTGCGTTTTTCTTTTTAAGGAAACGTACCTCTTCCTCAAGTTCCAGAGCCGTCATTGTTGTAACATCATCATGCGGAATATCGCCGAGAGGACCACCATTGGCGTACTTTTCGATTTCTTCTTTTGTGAAGTAGGTAATTGCCCGTGCCTTTCTGCTGCCTAAATTTGCCACAGTGGCAAAATTATCGCCAAATTTTTTAAACTGTATCATTGCATGATACGCAAGACGAATATCAAAATGACGGCTTTCCAAGGCTTTGACAAACCCGCCCCAACCGATACCTTCTTTTAGCCAAAGACAGTATCGGCCGAAATCATTCAGGTTTTTATTTACCTGCTCCGATTTAAATTCCATGTGGTCTAAAATCCGCTCCACATCAAATGGTTCGCCATCGCCATAAAGCTCACTTGCTTTTTCAAGGGCTTTCTGCTGTCTGTCCATAGCTGCCGCATCACGGCTAACCAGTTCATTCTTTTTCCTACTCATCAGTGTCTCCTTCCGGTGTAAAATTAAGATAAGAGGCCATCGCTTCAATCGCCGATTTTTTTGTAATGTTGTTTTCCCGCAGTAATTTGTCAAAGCGAAAATCGGATAATATAACACGGAATCTGGTGAGTATCACTACAGCCTCTGTGTTGTATTTATCATCTTTCGTTTCACGGTATTTCTGCATTGCTCTTTTAAGCGATACTGCAGTCGGCCTGTTTTGTTTTTTCTGATAATCCCGTATGAATTTTTCAGAAGGCAAAAGATCACCGTAGCGGATCGAAATCAATTTCATTTTCAGTTTCTCGAAAATGTTCATACCCTCCCCCCTCACTGCATTTCAGCGGCGTACCGCGCTTCCTCCTCGGTTAAGCGCAGTTTTGCCTCCTGGTACGAGCGCATGATGCGCCCGGCTATTCCCCCGAAAACCGGCGATAAACGCCGCCTTCCACCGACACCTTTTACTACCCATTCGTAGCGGTCAAACAGCGCCATGTCCCGGCAGATGTTCGCCTCGCTCGTCTTGAGCAGTACCGCGAGCTCCTTGTTCGCAAGCCCTGTTACATGGTTTTCATTCAGGAGCCGGATAATCTCAAATATCCGCTCCTGGCTGTTCATCTTCGATTCAGACATGACTCACCGACTCCCTGATCACAAGGCCCAGCCTGATGAGCCAGTTCCAGCGAAACTGTTCGCCCTTATCCTTGAGGCGGGCCCCAAGCCTGAAAATAAACCCTCCCATGTTCATACCCCCTTAAATCTGCTTCTTGAGCAGTTCCTTGTTAATTTCTTCCTTGTCCGCC
>JAISRW010000149.1 GCA_031273405.1 Treponema sp. | reverse complement strand
ACCGTGCTCCTCACCGGGGAAGATCCCCGCATGGACACCGTCAGCGTCTGCAGGAAGGGCGGGGGCGTCAGGGTGGAGCGCTATCCCGGCTATGAGTTTTGGAGCCTGGCCTATAATTTTAAAGACAGAACTATTGAGCCCCTCCTGGTGTATCTGGACCCTTCTAAGGCCCCCGCCGCCCCGGTAACCCACAGCGGCCAGGAATTCAACTATGTGGTGGAAGGGACGGTAAAACTTACGGTGGGCCGGAAAGAGCACAACCTCGAAGCCGGGGATTCCGCGTATTTTAACGCATCCCTCCCTCACGCTCAGAGCGCGGTAGGCGGCCCTGCCCGGTTCATTACGATTATACAGGAGAAACAGGAATAGCTATGGACGAAATACTCTCCCGGTACTGTCCCCGTATCGATTTTGAAAGTTACGAAGATTTTTACGCCAACTATAGCTGCAAGGTTCCGGACAATTTCAACTTCGCCTACGATGTGGTGGACGAATGGGCCCGGCTCGATTCGCCCGGCAGCCCCGGCAAGCCGGCCCTGGTCTGGACCGACGACTCGGAGGCGGTAAAGACCTGGACCTTCTCCGAAATCAAGCGCCTCAGCGACAAGGCGGCCAACGCCCTGTTGTCCCTGGGGATCAAAAAAGGCGACGTGGTGATGCTCATTCTCAAGCAGCGCCCTGAAGTCTGGATCTTCATGACCGCCCTTGAGAAGATAGGCGCCGTCTGCATACCCGGTACCTATCAGCTTACCCAAAAGGACATAGTCTACCGCTGCAATATCGCGGAAGTAAAAATGCTCATCAGCGCCGACGATCCCGAACTCCTGGGCAACATAGAAGGGGCCCTCCCGGAATGTAAGGGCCTCAGGCTCAGGGCGGTGATAGGGAGCAAGGTCCCCGGCGCTTTTATCGACATGGGAAAGGAGATTGAAAAAGCGGCCGAAGCCTTTACCCGTCCCGCCGGGAAGGATGCAACCCAACTGCGCGAACCCATGGTGATCTATTTTTCTTCCGGCACTACCGGCATGCCCAAGATGGTGCTCCACAATCACTGCCTGCCCCTGGGCCACATAGTCACCGCCAAATACTGGCAGTGCGTTCAGGACGGCAAGATCCACCTGACCCAGACCGATTCGGGGTGGGCAAAATTCGCCTGGGGCAAGATCTACGGCCAGTGGATCTGCGGGGCCGCCGTGGGCGCCTATGACACGGAAAAATTTACCCCCAGGGGCATACTCAGGGCCCTGGAAAGAATCAGGCCCGCCACCTTCTGCGCCCCCGCGACTATTTTTCGCTTCCTTATAAAGGAAGATCTTTCGGGTTATGACTTTTCGTATATCCAGCATACTTCGGTGGCCGGGGAGCCTCTCAGCCCGGAGGTCTACCACCAGATAAAGGAAAAGACAGGGCTGGAAATCCGCGAGGGCTTCGGCCAGTCGGAAACTTCGGTGATGACCGCGTCCTTCAAGTGGCTCCCGGCAAAACCCGGCTCCATGGGCAAACCCGCCCCGCTTTTCGGCCTTAATCTCCTGGACGAAAAAGGAGGCCCCTGCGACGACGGTATAGTGGGGAACATCTCCATTACCACTGCGGGGAACCACATCTATTCCCCCGGCGGCGCCTCGGTTAATCCCGGCCTTTTCATCGGGTACTGGAAGGACGAGGCGAACACCAAGGCCGCCTGGTACGACGGGGTCTACCATACCGGTGACATGGCCTGGCACGACAGCGAAGGCTATTACTGGTTTGTCGGCCGCAACGACGATGTGATCAAATGCTCAGGCTACCGCATCGGCCCCTTCGAGGTGGAAAGCGCCCTGATGGAACATCCCTCGGTGCTGGAGTGCGCGGTCACCGCCGCCCCGGACCCCATGCGGGGCCAGGTGGTCAAGGCCACCGTGGTGCTGGCCCGGGGCTTTGCCCCTTCGGAGGAACTCAAGCGGGAACTCCAGAACCACGTCAAAAGGGTCACGGCCCCCTACAAATACCCCCGGATTGTGGAATTTGTGGAGGAGCTCCCCAAGACCATCAGCGGCAAGATCCAGCGCGGCGTGATACGGAAGCAGGACGCCCAAACAGAAGAAAAAGTTGATATGCGGCATCCCTCATAGGGAAGAAAACCACGCCGGTCCGCGATAAACGGGCATGTTTTCGGAGTTTGCAGGGTAAATCGAACCAAAGGTTCGCCATCGCCTGATCGGCGATTTTTGGAGGTTTTATGCGCGAAGCGCAACAGGCTGCTAGCTCTCCCCGCCGAAAAGCTCCCGGATCTTCCGCCTGAAAGCTTCGGGCAGGGGGGCCTCGATGCGGCGGGGGAGA
The DNA here is from genome assembly GCA_031273405.1 of Treponema sp. The sequence continues at coordinate 7,066 of JAISRW010000149.1, read as the reverse complement.
CCGGGGAGGGCTGTTTCCGCGGAGAATTCCAGGGCCCGGGCGTGGAGGCGGAAGCCGCCGGGAAGGGGGCTTCCGCCGTATTTCCGGTCCCCCGAGAGGGGGTGTCCACGGGCCGCCGCCTGGGCGCGAATCTGGTGGGTGCGGCCGGTTTCTATTTCCGCCAGAATGAGGGTGCGCCTTCCCGCCGAGGCTAGGGGTCGGACCCTGGTAACAGCCTCCCGGGAGCTTTCAGACGGGGTTTTCGGGACCAGGGTTTTCTTCGCCTCCCGGCGGCGGATCAAGCAGTCGATCCAGGTTTCCTCGCCCTCTATAATTCCGTCAACTATGGCGAGGTACTCTTTGCGGAGCTTCCTTTCCCTCATCATGGCGCTGAAGCGCCGGGCGCCCTCAAGGCTTGTGGAAAAGACGAGAATCCCGCTGGTGGGCCTGTCCAGCCTGTGGAGGGGGCCCGGTTTAAACGAAAGGGAAGGAGCCAGCCTGGGTTCAAGATAGAACCGGACGAGTTCTTCGAGGCTCTCCCTCCCGTGGACCAGGAGGCCCGGGGGTTTGTTCAGGATAAGGAGCCCCGCCCCTTCAAAGAGAACCGGCGGCAAAGGGCCGGCGGCTCCCGAAGCGGCGGAAGGGGGAGCGGGCCTTGCGGCGGGGACCGGGATATCGATCACCTGGCCGGCCCTGACCCGGGCCGCGGCGCCTTCCGGTTTGCCGTCCAGGAGGACCCGGCGCTTCCGCAGGAGGCGGTGGAGGGCCGAAAGGGGAAGATCCGGCAGGGCTTTGCGGAGGACCCGGTCCAGCCTGCGCCCGTCATCGTCATCGGTCAAACTGAGGAGCATGATTCTATTCTACCCGAAACACATGCCTGAAACCATAGCTTGACAAAAGGGCCGGATTTGGGGAATGGTTAGTTAATGTCCATTCCCATATCCGCCCGGGCCGAGACGTTGAAGGCAATTTTTCAGAATCCGGTTTTCCTGTCCTCTGTGACCAGTTGGTTTTTTGCCCAGTTGGTAAAAGCGGCGGCTACGCTTTTCCGCAGACGCTGGAAATCCCCCAGGGATATTCTCAAAACCCTTTTCTGGCATACCGGGGGAATGCCGTCGAGCCATGCCGCGGTGGTTTCGTCCATGACCGTGGCGGCGGCTTTTTCCGAGGGCCTGGGCTCCAGCCTTTTCGGGGTCTGCGTCTTTTTTGCCATGGTAGTCATGCGGGACGCCATGGGGGTGCGCCGGGCTACGGGGCTTCAGGCCCGCTCGCTGAACCAGTTGGGCCGGGAAGTTTCCGAAAAGCTGGGGGTCGATTTTCACCCGGTCAAGGAAATCCAGGGGCATGATCCTTTGGAAGTAGTGGTAGGGGCTCTCCTGGGCATTTTTATCGCCGCGGCCTTTGCGTGGCTGTAGGGGCCGTTATGGCTCTCCGCTTATATTCTCTCGGGGCGGTTTTATCCCTGCTTTCGGGTTTTCTCACTTTTTTTCTTTTCCGCTTTTTTATGCCCCCCGAAACAGGGGCGGGCTATGCTGTGGTGGCCGTTGACGCCTCCCTGGACGACCGGCATATCGGCGGATTGCTTGATTCCGCCGGCCTGGAAGGGAGGTATTTTTCCGAATCCACCCAGTGGGTTTTTATCGATGATTTCGGGACCCTCAAGAAGATTCCCCTGGACAGCTATCGGGATGAGATAGAATCCTTTGATCCCAGGGACAACGGTTTCGGTGAAAGGCTCAGGTCTTTTTTTGTCCGGGACGGGAAGCGGTTTTTTTTTATCCCCTTGGCGGACAGCGGGAGAAGCCGGAAAAAGCTGCTGAGCGTCCTTGTCCCGGCCCTGGGGGATATTCCTTTTAGCTTTGAAATTTTAGGATATTACCGGCCTTTTTTGCTGTATTTTTTCCTCCTGGTTCCGGCGGCCCTTGGGGCGGTCTTTCTTTCGGGATCTCCCTCGGGTTTTGCCTTTCAGGTCTTCCCCCTTTTCGGCTTTGTCCGGGGGGGGCCGCCCGCCCTGGTTCTGGCAGCCCTTCTGGCATTCTTCTGGGCGCTTTTCCGGGATCCCCTGAACGAGCTTTTCACGGTCCCCCGTTATTCGCCGGGCTTCTATGCCGGGCCGGGCTTCCGGGGGCTGGGAGAAAAACTAAAGCCCTACCGGCTTAACCTGCTTCTGGTTCCGGTTCTTCTTCTCCTTTTCGGGTTTGTTTCTTTCATCGGATCCCTGCCGCCCCTTCCCGTCTGGACAGGCCTCGCTTCCTCCTGGGGGCTCTGTTTCCTGTCCCGGGCGGCGGAAGCGGAACGGCAAAAGAAGGCGGCCCACCTCCGGTTTAACCCGGTGATTATGCTGCCGGGCTGGATAAAGACCGTCCCCCTCTTTCCTTTTGCGGCGGTTTTTGCGCCGGCCGTCCTCCTGTCCCTCCTGGCGCCCCTGGTTTTCCCTTCGTTATCCTATTCCCGTTCCCGGGAGGCGCCGCCGGTTTCGGATCCCGCCTTTTTGATTTCCCCCGCCGATTACGAAGAACACCTGGCCTTCGCGCTGTCCTTTTCCAGGCGGCCCCTGGGGTCGGATTCCCGGGCCGGCGAATATTTTCACTATTATTTAGGCGACGACGGGCTTATAGCCGGAGAAAAGGAAGAGCCCCCCGAGGAGAAACAGGGAGAAGAAATTCCTCCCTTCCCGCTGGAAAAGCTCATGGAATTTCTGCTACAATATAACAATAGGACCGGGAAGGCAGGGCCTGTTTTTTCTAAAGAATTGATTTCGGCGGCCTTGTTTTTCGCGGTCTCTATTTCGGTCTTTTTTCTTAGGCCCAAAAGACCGCTATATTCTTGAGGAAGCTTTATTGCAGGGAGCTTTATGTTGAAGGTATATTCCTTTCCCCGGGGGGGGATTTCTTTTGAAGATCCGGCGGTTCCTTCCCGGACTTCCTGGGTCACCGCTTTCTTGCCGGTTTTTGCGGTGGTTCCCCTGATCCAGCATCCCGGCGGCCGGGCCTATCCCATCGTTTCCATCGGGGAGACCGTGAAGGAGGGCACCCTCATAGGCCGGGGGCAGGGGCAGGGCTCGGCCAATATACACGCCACCGTGCCCGGCAGGGTGGTGAAGATGGTTTCCTGGAAAATGGCGGACGGCAAAACCAACGACGCCCTAGTGATCCGCACGGAAGGCAGCTTTGAAAAGCTGGGCAAACGGGAGGAGATCTTTCCCTGGGACGGAATGCTTCCCCAGGATCTCCAGCGGGTCATAGCCGAATACGGCGTTGTGGAAATGGAAGGCTCGGGACGGCCGGTTTCGGAGATTCTTTCCGCCCTCCGGAATATCCAGGAGCCTATCACCCTGGTAGTGCGCTGCGTCTTTGACGATCCCTGGCTGGCTGCCGACTATGTGCTCTGCGCGGAACGCTTTAAGGCGGTGGTGGAAGGGAGCCGTATCATAGCCCGGATAGCCAGGGCCCAGAGGATCGTTTTTGCCCTTTCCCAGGGAGAGCAGGATCTGGGGGAAAAGCTGATGGGCGAAACGGGAAACTGGACGCCGCCTTCTTCGCTGGTTCTGGTGGGTTCCCGGTATCCCCAGCGGAACCGGCGGGAACTGGAGCTGGCCCTGAGGGATTACGGCAAAAAAGAAGGGACGGATCTGGGATTCCTTCTTATGCTGGGGCCCGCCACCTTGGCCGCGGTTCACGACGCGATAAAGCTGAAAAAGCCCGTTCTGGACCGCTATGTGGCGGTGGGCGGGACAGCGGTAAAAACCCCCCAGGTGATGAAGGTCAGAATCGGGACCGGGATCAAGGAGATTTTCAGGGAGTGCGGCGGCTTTACCGGGAATCCCCGGCAGATCGCCTACGGTTCCCCTCTCCTGGGGACGAACATGGCGGATCTGAATGAACCGGTGACCAAAACCAGTTACGCGGTTTTTGCCTTTCTGAAGGGGCAGCCGCCGGAGAACCCCTCGGGGAGCTGCATCAACTGCGGGGAATGCCGGAGCGTATGTCCCGTGGGGCTTGATCCCGGGGAACTCTACAAACGGACCAAGGCAAGGGCGGAGAAAATACCCGCGGATGAACTCCCGGCAGGCCGGGCGGCGGAATGCCACGGATGCGGCTGCTGCAATGTGGTATGCCCTTCCCTGCTGCCCCTAAGTTCCGTCATAATAGATTCGGCGCGCAGGGGGAATTGATGCCGGAAAAAACCCTTTCCTATGACAAACTGAATTTTCAAAAGCCCCAGGTTAATCTTGTCCGGTCTACCCCGAGGCGGATGCGGCTGGTAAGCCTCTGCGCTTTTATGGCTGTTGTCCAGTCCAGCCTGACAGACAATTTCTCGTCCCTGATCATCGCCCTTTCGGCGGTGCTGGCGGCGGTGCTGACAGAATTCTTTATCCTTCATAACCGGGGAAGGGCTTTCTATCTGAAAGACGGCAGCGCCGTAGCGTCGGCCCTTGTTTTCGCTCTCCTGCTGCCCAACAAGATTTCGCCGGTCTGCGCTGTGGCGGGCGCGGCTTTTGCCATAGCCGTGGTAAAGCACAGCTTCGGCGGCCTGGGTTCAAACTGGCTTAACCCTGCCGTCGGAGGCTGGCTTTTTACCCGTCTTTCCTGGCCCGCCGCCTTCAGTTCAGCCCTGGAAGGTTCTCCCCTTTCCCTCCTGGCCGGGAGCCTTGCAAAGGGTTTCGCCAGCCCCCAGGGCTCTCCCCTGGAAATCCTCAAGATGCATTCGGTGGGCCTCTTCGCGGTCCCCAGCAATATTGATTCCCTGGTCCGTTCCTTTTTCAACACCTTCGTTTTTTCGATTACCAGCGCGGAGCTTCCCGGAGGATACATCGATCTCTTTGCTTCTCCCGGCCCGGGAATCATTGCGGACCGGGGCGTTCTGGCCCTGCTTCTGGGCACTATAATCATTACCGCTTCCCAGGTGAGCCGGGCTTGGGTTCCGGCGGCGTGGCTCGCCATTTTCAGCTTTCTGGTACGCATGGCCGGGGCCCTGCCCTACGGGGGAGGCTGGTGGGGCGGAGATGTCCTCTTTACCTTCTGTTCCGGCGGGACCCTGGCGGCCGCCTTCCTCCTGTCGGCGGACCCTGCCACAAGCGCCAAATCCGGTCCGGGAGTCCTCCTGGCGGCTTTGGCCGGAGGGGGAATCGCCTTTCTTTTCAGGTATCCGGGGGACGAGCCCTACGGCGCGATTTTTGCCGCGGCGCTGGTCAACGCCGCACTTCCCCTGGTCCGGCATTTTGAGAGCCGCCAATTTTATGAAAAACGGAGAAATCCATGAAGGCCCCGAAAAACCCCCTCCCTCCCGCTAAAAATCCCGCGGCCTGGCCGGGGATTAGCCGGCTCAAGGACTTGTCAATCTTTATAGGATGGATTGGGGGGCTTCTCCTCATAGGCGGCCTCTGCTGGTTTTTATCCCGGCCCTTGAGGAGCCATCTCTTAATGCAGGCTGTGAACAAGGTTTTAATCCAGGCCGACGATCCCCGGCGGCTGACCGCACCGGTACCCCTGCCGGAACTCAAGCCGGGAGCTTTGAGGATAGGGGCTTGGTATGTCATGGACTTTTCCGGGGAAGGGAGCAGGGCCGTCGTCTTTACCTTCATCGCTGAGGGGAATTTTTTCCCCTGCCTTGCGGAGATTAACCGGGAAGGCATGGTGGAAAAGATTATGCCCTTAAGCAGGCATGGAGAAAGTATATTCAGGCGTCTTTCACCGGGAAGCATCCGGATCTATAAGCGACGCATCGAGGGAATCGAAGGAGAAAACCTATGAACCGGCGCCAGTCCCATATATTCTGGGGTTCCCACGCTCCCCTTTACACCCTTGCCGGAGCGGGGCTCATCATCACGGCTTCTTCCCGCCTGGCCTTTGCGATAATCTGCGCCGGCGCTTTAATCTGGGTTTACGGGCTTACTTCGCTCGTATATTGCTCTTCCCAAAAAATCATGCCTCTGAAGGGAAAGCCCATAATCCTTCTTTTCTTGTCCAGCTTTGTCTGTAGTATCTATATTTTATGCATGTTCCTCATCAATCCCCTGATGATTATGGGGACTTGTTTTTTTCTCCTTTTGGTCCCCCCCTGCTGCATGGGTTCGGGGATTTTCACCGGCCTGGCTTCCCTGACTATAGAAGAAGTTTTTTTCCGTTCTCTCCTTGAAAGCCTGGTTCTGGGGGGGCTAATCATAGCCATGTCCCTCATCAGGGAACCTTTGGGGCTGGGTTCCGTTTCTTTCCCCGGCGGCGCCCAGGGCATGATAGAGCTCACAAGCGGCGACTACGAGGGGTTTTTCCCTATCCGAATCTTCGCGATCTCTGCCGGAGCTCTTTTAATTCTTGGGTACGGGGTTTCTCTTTTTCGGTATTTCCGCGGTTTCCATACCAAAACGGAGGATAACCAATGATTCTGGCTTTTTTGGCGGTTTTTTCCGGGCTTTCTCTCAACCTGCTCCTTCACTTTGCCATAGGGGCCGCCGGCGCCGCGGGGGATCGTCCCGGGCGCGGAAAGGTTTTGCTTCCGGCCATTCAGATGGGAATACTTTTTTTGTCGGTTCTTTTCCTTTGGGCGCTTTTTAATTACCTCCTGCCTTCCCTTTTAGGCGCTTCCCTGGAGTATTTTTTGTTTTTCCCCCTGTCGGCCCTTGCGTGTCTCGGGCTTGAGAAAGGGGTCTTCCGGCTTTTTCCCAAAGCCGCGGGAAGGGACAAACCTTTTTCGGCTTCTACCGCCTACGATGGTCTGGCTTCTCTGGCTCTTTTCATTACCTATAAGCTGGCTTTGGGCTTTGCCGAAGCCCTGGTTCTTTCCTTTTTCTTTGCCCTGGGGAACCTGGCGGCCCTCCTGATCCTGGAAGAAATCCGCCGGCGCTCGCTCCTGGAATGGACGCCCCGGTCTCTCCGGGGGAGCCCCCTGATCCTGATTTCCATGGGCCTCCTTTCCCTGATTTTCAGCGTCGCCGCAGGGATTTGTTTTACCGTCCTTAGCAAATTCTGAATAATAGTAACTACTCAGGACTAATGCGGGGATAGCGTCGCCACTACCGTGGCGCAATCGGCGGAATGGAGGGGCTTTTAGCCCCGAAATGAGCCGATTGGAGCGAAAGGGGCGGAGC
>JAISRW010000002.1 GCA_031273405.1 Treponema sp. | reverse complement strand
ACCCCGTGCATGGCCAGGGGTATGGCGGTCCACTGGTACTTTTTGATGCCCCCGTAGTAGTGGGTGTCCAGAAGGGCAAAATCGCTGTCCTCGTAGAGGGGGTTCTGCTTGAGATCGAGCCGGGGCGAATCGCCGTGGGCCCCCAGAATATTCACCCCCTCCCTGAGGCTCCGTGTTCCCAGCACCGCCGCGGCGACGGACTTCCCTTTTATGTTTTGATAGACCTTCGCGCCGGGAGAAAGCTTCTTGGCCTCCCGGCTTTCAATATTGATAAAACCCTTTTTTTCGAGCAGTTCCGCGGCGGCGGCGGTAAATTCCCTTTCGGTCTTGGCGCGGTCCAAAAACGCCTTATAGGACGAAGCAAATTCCCCTATCTCTTTTTCGGTTTTCTCGTCTATCCCCGCCCAGCAGTTTTTGGGATTAAAAAACAACTTTTCCGCCAGCTTCTGGCCGGGACTCTTGGATGCCTTGGTTTCTTTAGCCATAGATAAACTCCTTGATCTCAGGATATACTAAACACCATGATTGTTCGAGACCGTTACGCCCCCTCCCCCACGGGGCTCCAGCACATAGGCGGGGTAAGGACCGCCCTTTTCAACTACCTCTTCGCCCGTTCAAAGGGAGGCAAGTTCGTCCTCCGCCTGGAAGACACCGACAGGGCCAGGTTCGACGCGGCCTATGTACAGAACCTCTACGACACCTTTTCCTGGCTGGGGATTACATGGGACGAAGGCCCCGACGTGGGCGGGCCGGGAGCCCCCTATGTCCAGTCGGAGAGGACGGAGACCTACAAGAAGCGCGCCATGGAACTGGTGGAAAAAGACCGTGCCTACCGCTGTTTCTGCTCCGCCGAAAGGCTTGAGAAGATCAGGGAGGAACGGGAGGCCGCCCGTTCTTCCGAAACCGGCTACGACAGGCATTGCCGGAGCCTCGGCCGGGAAGAGGCCGCCCGCCGGGCCGCCGCCGGGGAAGCCCATACGGTGCGGCTAAAAATCCCCCTGGGGGACGGGGAGGCCACCCGGTTCAGCGACCAGCTCCTGGGGGAGATCGAATGGAAGAACAGCGACATAAACCCCGACCCGGTGCTCCTCAAGTCCGACGGCTTCCCGACCTATCACCTTGCCAACGTGGTTGACGATCACCTCATGGAGATTAGCCACGTGCTCAGGGCCCAGGAATGGCTCCCCTCCACCCCCCTCCATGTGATCATGTACAGGAGCTTCGGCTGGGCCCCTCCTGTATACTGCCACCTCCCCATGGTGATGGGCCAGGACGGGAAAAAACTCAGCAAGCGCCACGGGGCCACCAGCATCGACGAATTCCGCCGCCAGGGCTATCTGAGCGAAGCCCTGATCAACTACGTGGCCCTCCTGGGGGCCTCCTACGAGGAAGGGAAGGATATTTACACCCTGGAGGAACTGGCGGAGCGGTTCAGCCTGGACAAGCTCAACAAGGGGGCGGCGGTTTTTGACTACAAAAAGCTGGAATGGTACAACGGCCAGTATATCAGGATGAAAAGCGACGAGGAGCTTGCGGCCCTGGCCCTCCCCTTCGCCCTTGAGGCCGGCCTCTTCGGCGGCAAAGCGGCGGGTGAGGAAGAGCGGCGGCTCTTTAGCGCCGCCATGCCCCTGGTCAAAGAAAGGGCGGTTTATCTCCGGGAGATCCCCGAAAAGCTGGGTTATCTTTTTGCCGAACCCGTCCCCCCCCGGGCCGAAGAATTCTTCCCCAAAAAGGCCGGCCTGGAAGAGACGCTGGAACTCTTAAGAAGGGGCCGGGACCTGGTGGCCCCCCTAGCCGCCAAAAGCGACGAAGATGCCGAAGGGTTTATCAAGGCTTGGGCGGAAAAGGAAAACATCAAGCTCGGGGACATCATGATGCCCCTCAGGGTGGCGATCACCGGCGCCAGGGTAAGCCCGCCCCTTTTCGGAAGCCTCCGGCTCCTGGGGACTGAGCGTTCCCTCGCCCGGGTAGACAGGGCCTTAGCAGTTTGTTGCGCTTCGCGCATAAAACCTCAAAAAACCGCCGATTAGGCGGTTTTTTACCTTTCAAACTGCGCTCGAACCAAAGGTTCGCGGAGCCCATTTATCGTGGTTGCTGTGACATCTTTCAAAGAAAAATGCCACAACAACCTACAAGTGCAACAGGCTCCTAGCGGCCCTGGAAAACCGCTGAAGGGATATAATTCCTCTATACTGAGCTTTTCCCAAAACTCGGTTAGCGCGAACCACGAACCAGCTTCCGGGCCGGAGTTTGGCGGACGTAATAAGCGGCTTATTACGTACCGTACTACGATCCTCGCGCGTACCGTACGCAGAGGCTCGCACGGGCCGTACGCAGAGGCTCGCACGGGCCGTGCGCAGGGGCTCGCACGGGCCGTACGCAGAGGCTCGCACGGGCCGTACGCAGAGGCTCGCACGGGCCGTGCGAAGCGCCCGGAAGCGCGGGGGTGACGACACCGTTTTGACGGAACCAGGGAGATTAATTCGCCTTGAAATTTAACCGCGAAAGACGCTAATCCCCCCCGAACCTTCCCCCCCTCTTCACGCTTTCTTTATTCGTAGCGAAGGGTTTAATACCCAAGAACCCGCTCACGCGGGGGAGCTTTAGGGCGTTATTAGGGTATTAAACCCTGAGTTTAACCACCGCTAGGAGCCTGTTGCGCTTGTAGGTTTTTGTGAATTTTTTTAGCAAAAAAAGTCACAAAAACCACGATTATTGGGCATCCTTACGCAGTTTGTAAGGTAAATCGAACCGTAGGTTCGCAATCGCCTACAAGGCGATTTTTGGAGGTTTCATGCGCGAAGCGCAACAAACTGCTAGGAGCCGGCCCTGTTCCCTATTGTCCTTTTTTTTCGTAATGTGGTATATATTTACTATGACCTTTGACTCACCCTTGACAGAAAGCTTTACCAACACAAAAACCCCGCCGCCCGCTAAGGGGGGAGGGGAGATTAAGGTGAGTATACTAGAGAGAGAGAGAGAGAGAGAGAGAGAGAGAGAGAGAGAGAGAGAGAGTCGGCATAACCGGCTAGAAACTTTAGCCTTTTTTTGCCTTTTCCCCCTACAATCCCGTCCCGGCCCCGCCCTTCCTTCGCAATCCCTGCAATCCCAAAGCAGCCCCGGAAATCGGGATTTTTGCGTCATTAATGACGAAAAAATCCGCAAGTGCAATCGGACCGAAGGTCCGCGGCTGCTATCAAACGTACATTCTCACGCTCTGTATAAGCTTATCGGCGTCTTTGCCGTGTTTCCTCACCCTTTTTCCCTAAAAATTCCGTCTTTTTGCCCCTTTGCCGGCCCCCAGGCTTCTCCCGGGAGGCCGCGGTGAGCTTTTACTTCCGGCAGGATTCGGACGCTATCGTCCAGTGCGCCAAAAACGTGCAGTACAACCTGGGGAACTGCTTTACCCGGGATGTTTATATGGACGCCCTGGAACTGGAGTTCGCCGAGGCGGGGCTGCCCTTCGCCCGGGACGTCCCCGTGCCGGTCTACTACAAGGACCGGCTCCTTGCTGCAACCTACCGGGCGGACTTCCTCGTTAAAGACAAGATCATCGTCATGGTCAGGGCCGCCGGGGAAGACGGCGGGGTGCGGCCCTTTGACCACTACGCGCTGATTTCCATGCTCAACGCGGCGCGGCTGAACCTGGCCATTCTCATACAGTTCACGGACAAGAAGGTGCAGATAAACCGCATGTGCCACTACATGCGGTTTGCCAACAGCCTGAACACCAAACGCGGGGAAACGGAATTCGAACCCCTTGAGGAGCGTCCGCAGGGCGGCATGAGCCTGGTTGATTAACGCGGGAAACCGCTTGATCATAACCGGCTCATGGAGCCGGAAAACTTTAGTGAGAAGGAGGATGACTATGAAGTTACCCAATGGAGGCTTGAAAACCAACAAAATGAGGGCATATTCCCGCTCAATGTGATGGTTTTCTTCCCTAACGCGGTAGAGCTATCGGAGAAATTGCGAGAGCTATCGTAAACTCTGCGAGCGCTATCGGAGAAATTGCGAGAGCTATCGTAAAACCCGCGAGCGCTATCGGAGAAATTGCGAGAGCTATCGTAAAACCTGCGAGAACTATCGGAGAAATTGCGAGAGCTATCGTAAAACCTGCGAGAGCTATCGCAAAACCCGGCCCCGGTCAGCGGGCCGTATAATGTTTTTTTACGGAGGAATAACCATGGCTTCAGACTACATACCGCAGGCGTATCCGGCCTTCCGTCAATGGGCGCAAAACTTCACGGAGGTGGTCGTGAACAACCGAAGCACCTGGAACATCCCGTCCGACGCGGTTACGGCCCTCTCGGCCGCCGGAAGCGCCTACATCACCATCGACAACGCCGCGTCCAGCCCGGACGCCTCAAAGTCCGCGAGGACCCGGCGGCGGGAGGAGTACAAAACCTTTACCGCCCGGATTCGGGACTTCGAGAACAAATACATCCGGTACAACGACCTCATCGATGATGCCGCCTGCGACATGCTCGGAGTACCCCGGAAAACCAGGACCCGCAGCCCCGTACCGGTTCCCGCCACCGTGCCGGAACTCAGCGTCGACACGGGCACCGTCCGGGTCATCAAGGTCCACTACCGGGACCAGAACAGCAGCCGCCGGGGCAAGCCGGCCAAGGTCCACGGCATCGAGATCCGCTGGGCGATCCTGGACCGCCCGCCCGGCGACCTGTCGGAGCTTACCAATTCCGGCTTTGACACCCGGCCCCCCTTCGTCCTGGAGTTCGGGGAACACCAGCGGGGCCTCCACGTGTACCTTGCCGGTCGCTGGGAAATCCAGCGGGAAGGCGAAAAAGGCCACTTCGGCGATATCGTGAACGCGATCATCCCTTAGCGGCCTGCTAAACTTGACCCATCGATCGACCGATCGCTATAAATCGATCGATGGCTGATTACCAAGCCGCAAAGCAAACTCCCGTCGAACCAAAGGTTCGCGGAGCCCATTAATTCTGGTTTTTACGGCTTTTTTTGCTAAAAAAGCCGTACCTATTCAGCCGCCTGCGGGGGATAGCGCCGCCGCTACCGCGGCGCAATCGGCGGAATGGGGGGCTTGCCCCCATATGCGTTTACCTAACCAAGAAGAATAACACAGACCTCACTGACCGCACGGACGGATAGAGAGAACGATGATAAAACAGCGTATTCATTTATACTTTCTCACAAACAAATGAAGAATTCAGGTGTCAATTCTGAAGATCGAAGCAAAAGTCCGTGGTGTCTGGGTGGTCCGTGGTTAAATTCTTTGTAAAGTAAACGCATATGGGGCTTGCCTCCTTTGTGAGGGACCCGCAGGGTCCCCAAGCACCGGAGAACAAGAAACGTTCTGAAATCCCGCTACGACTGAGTAGTTACAAAAAGCCATAAAAACCTACAAGTCCCGCAGGCTCCTGGGTTATGCCTTATTTTTGCTGTCTTGAGCTTTTCCCAAAACTGAAGTTTTGGGAAAGCCTCTCTTGCCTCCGCGTAATTGCAAAGCGGCGGCAAAGTAAATATACTCAAGAGGAAGGAGTAAAATTGAAAAACCCAGGCCTTTTTCTCCTTTCTTGCTATGGTGTAATCGCGGTTTCCTTTCTTTTTGCCCAGGCTGAAAAGACCGGGGACGAAGGCTTTGAATGGTCCGTGGGTATTCTCAATCAAAAGCGGAAATCGGAGATTGCCCTGAACAGGCCGGTACGTATGGAAACCGGCGATGTGTTCAGCTTCAGGCTGAAAAGCGGGGCCGGCTGTTTTGCCTATGTAGTGGCTCAGCATTCCGACGGTTCGGCGGCTTTTTACCGCGGGGTCCTTGAGGCCGGGAAAACGGTGGATGCGGGGCCTTTCGATATTTCCGGTCCCGGGGGCGCCGAAACATTTTATATCATTGCCTGCGCCGCCGAGCAGACAGCCCTTGACGCCGCCATCGCCGCCTATAAAACCGCGCCCGACCCGGATCAGGCGGCCAGGGGGGTGGCCAACGAGATTTTCAAGCTCCGCCGGGCGGTCTCGCGGCTGAACGAAAAGCCCGAGAAACAGGTGTCCCTGGGCGACGGGGTGAGGGGCTTGGAGTTTTCGGGCGCCGATGCCTATGTAAAAACCGTTACTGTAGAGCATTAGGAAACGCCCTAATAGCGGCGGTTTTTTGAGGTTTTATACGCGAAGCGCAACAGGTTCCTAAGAGGACCCGGCGCCTCAAAAGATTCGCATGGTCCAAAGGAATCCCGGCCGAAAGGTCCGGTTAGCGGTAAACGCGGCGCGGGCCGGGCTACAATAATTCTGCCTTGACGAGTTCCTTCCTCAAATTCTCCATCTGTGCAGCCGAAGAAGGCATGGTCGGCAAATAAGGTTTACCTGCCTGACGACCCCGCAGATTGACACAGTCCTTGGAGGCCGCCGGGAAAGTGGATTTATCCGTCGCAAGCCTTACAGGATTGAGTTTATACTGGGCCTCCAAAGCGCCGGCCAGGTCTCCGGCAGTGTATCTTTTGTAAACGTCACAAACCAGCTCGGGCATATAATTTGCGGTTGAGCAGATCGCCCCCACAGCGCCCACCGTAAGCCCCGGAAATACCAGGGTATCCTTGCCCACCAATACCTTAAACCCCACATCCCGGTTGCGGCGTATATATTCCATGGTTTCGGTGAGGTCTCCGCTTGAATCCTTCATCCCCGCCATGTTGGGGATTCGATGGGCAAGAGTTTCCACCACAGCCTGGCTTATGGGGTATCCGGTCCTGCCGGGATTGTTGTAGAGCAAAACCGGCGCGTCAGGAACCGCCCGGGCTATGGCGGCAAAATGGCTTGACAGTTCATCCTCCGTGGGTTTGATAAACATGGGCTGCAGCAACGACACCCCCCGGACGCCGAGACGCAGACCCAGGCGGGCAAGGCGGATACATTTACTGGTTCTGATTGCCCCTACACCCATATAAACCGGAACCCGATCCCGAACCTGATCGATGATGATCTTGAGGATGCTTTCCATTTCATCCTCTTCAAGCATATAAAATTCGCCGTTTGATCCGAAGGCAAGAATGCCGGATATGCCGCCGGCTATCATATAATCAATGTGGTCCCTCAGCGCCCGTTCGTCCGGTTTTTCGTCCGCCGTGATGGGTGTAATTATAGGAGGAATAATCCCCTTGATAAAATCAGTATTCATACTGCGCTCATTTTCCTATTGCCGTGCCGGAGACCTTGGCGTAATACCGGGCGAGGGCGCTGTGATCATCCTGACCGAAACCGTCGGCGTGGAGGGTCTCCATCATTTCCCGCACCAGGGAAGTGAGGGGCAGCGGCGAACCCACCCCGTGGCCGGTATCCAGGGCGTTGGCCAGATCCTTGATGTGGAGATCGATCTTGAAGCCGGGCTTAAAGTTACCGTCCATCATCATGGGGGCCTTGGCGTTCAGCACGGTCGATCCCGCCAGCCCTCCCTTGATGGCCTCAAAAACCAGATGAGGATCCACCCCGGCTTTTTTCACCAACGTAAAAGCTTCGGCAACAGCGGCAATGTTTAAGCCCACCACGATCTGATTGGCCAGCTTGGTGGTGTTCCCCGCGCCGATGGCACCGCAGTACACCGCGGTGGCCCCCATTTGCAGGAGGATTCCCTTCACTTCCTCAAAGACCGCCCTGTCGCCCCCGACCATGATCGCCAGGGTTCCGTCCACGGCCTTGGGTTCGCCGCCTGAAACCGGGGCGTCGATCATTTTGACGCCCTTAGCGGCGCAGGCTTTCTCTACCTCCTGGCTTGCCAGGGGGGCGATGGAACTCATGTCGATGAGGATGGCTCCCGGTTTCGCCCCCTGGAGAATTCCTTTTTCGCCGGTGACCACGGTTTTTACGTGAGGGGAATTGGGCAGCATGGTGATGATCACCGGGGCCTGTGACGCGGCGTCCGCCGCGGAAAGGGCTGCCTTTGCTCCGGCGCCGACCACATTATCCACATTCTCCTTGTTCACGTCAAAAACAACAAGCTCATGCCCCGCTTTAAGCAGGTTTTTCGCCATGGGTTTTCCCATGATCCCTAAGCCGATAAATCCTATTTTCATGAAGCTGCTCCTATAAAAAATATTGATTGAATGGTATGATACCCTTTTGTTTTCTCATGTAATCGGTGCAGGATTAAAGATACACAGATCATTGTGCAATCCATAACGTTCTGCGTAAGGCTTGTATTTTCCGCTCGCGGTGTCAACAATTATATTGAACAACCGTATGCCGACTTCCTGAATCGATTCCTTACCTTCAATGATAGTTCCCGCGTTCACATCGATGATGTCGTCCCACATATTTTTCAGGTCTGTGCGGGAAGATACCTTGATAACAGGAGCGACGGCAAGGCCATAGGGTGTTCCGCGTCCGGTCATGAATACCTGCAAGGTAATGCCGCTTGCCAATTGCTCCGGGCCGCACACAATATCGCTTGCCGGAGTCGCCGCAAAAATCAAGCCGTGTTTTGTAGGGCGTTCACCAGGCGAAAGCACGTCTACGATGGGTGCGGACCCGGATTTTGTGATTGAACCCATCGCCTTTTCCATGATGTTTACAAGCCCTCCCTTCTTGTTGCCGGGCGTGGGATTGGCGCTCCGGTCAGCGCCGCCTTCTTCCAGATATTTGTCGTACCAGCGCATTTCATTAGCCAGTTTTTGTATTATATCTGCATCGCAACATCGTGACGCAATAAAGTGTACGCCGTCGCGTACTTCCGTCAACTCGGAAAAAAGCACCGTCGCCCCTGCGCTTACCAAAAGATCGCTTGAGTATCCGGCGGCAGGATTCGCGGTAACGCCCGAAAACGCATCGCTGCCGCCGCACTGCATACCAACGCAGAGTTTTTCGAGTGGCAGGGTAGCCCGTTTTCGTTCGTTTAATTTCTTCAATTTTACGCCGGCCATTTTCATAAGCACGTCCATGATTTTTTGAAAACCACCGTAATTCTGAAGGATGATGACATTTTCCGCTGTGTTTTCTTCAGGCTCCAATAATTTGTCAATCGTTAATTTTTCGCAACCCAATCCTACCATAAAAATTTCGCCGCCAAAATTAGGGTTGTGAACCAGATTCTTCAAACTACAAATCGGAATATGCGATTCACGGGCGTTAATCGCAACGCCGCACCCGTATGCGTGATTTAGCGCCACAATATCGTCAACATTCGGATATTTCGGCAGCAGTTCACGTTTCATTTTTTCTACGGCAACATTGAGGATGCCCGTAACACACTGAACGGTTGTCATGATGCCTAGAATGTTTCTTGTACCGGCGTATTGTTCACCCTCAATTTCAAAACCTTCAAATGTTTTTCGTGGGGCTTCGGGCAAATCTTTTTTGATATTATCCGCGCATGGCATAGAGTCAAGATCGGGAGGAGCGGGCAGATCAAGCATATATTCGTTTATCCATGAACCGCGCTTCACCTCTTGTTTTAAAAAGCCCAACCGCACACCATAGCGAATTACTGCGTCACCTTTTCGCAAATCCGACAGTGCGATTTTATGTCCCTGGGGAATATCACAGAGCGCGATAAATCCGTCCGCAAGCGTTGCACCGCGCCGCACATCTTCTACGGGAATCGCTACGTTGTCATTCTCGTTGAGTTTTATCAGCCGTGTCATGCTGACGCCTTTTTCCTGGAACGATTGTTGTCATAAACGGCCCACACGATTGACGCGATGATAAAAAGCCAAATGACTATCGCCATGGGACGGATGAAAAATACCGACAGCGAACCACCTGAGCCTTTTATCGAATCCACAAAATATTTCTCAAGATCACGGCCCAGAATAAAGCCGATAAGGAACGGAACAGTGGGCATTTTTATCTTATGAAAAATAAAACCGATGATGCCGAAAAGCAAAGCTGTCCACACGTCAAACATACTGCCATTGTTTGCAGAATAGGAACCTACAACACACAACAGAATGACGATGGGGAATATGCGCCGCTTGGGTATCTCAATGATTTTTGCGACATATTTGATGGGGTAAAACATCGTTATAAACATAAAAATATTCGCAATGGCAAGCGCCACCAGGATGCTATTCCACAGCATGGGATTGTTACTGATGAACAGCGGTCCCACCTGTACGCCTTGCAGCATAAATGCACCGATAAGAACCGCTGTCGTAGAATCTCCGGGAATACCGAGCGACAAGAGAGGAATCATCGCTCCGCCGGTTAACCCGTTATTCGCGGCTTCGCTCGCGATGAGTCCCTCTGGTTCACCCGTTCCCAATTTTTCGGGATGCTTGGAAAAATTTTTCGCCTGTGAATAGGAAAGGAGTGAAGCGGCGCTTCCACCAACCCCGGGGAGGATACCCACAAATGTGCCGATTATCGACGAACGAACCACATTGACAGCCTGTCCCGCAAAATCCTTTATCGAAAAACCTCTGTTCTGCCCGGCGATATTCGACCTAAAATGCCCTTCTTTCATACCGGTTTCTGCTTCTTCCAGAATCTGCTCAATTCCGAAAAGGCCTATAAGCACCGGCAGTAAAGCAAAGCCGGAACGCAAATCAACGCGGAGAAAAACGGGCACCATGCGCATTTTCATCGTTTCGTCAAACTGTCCGATGAGTGCCACGAGCACACCAAGGAAACCGGCGAAAGCACCGGCAACCATGTTGCCTTTGGAAAGCGCCGCGATAATCGACAGCGCGAATAAAATGATAAGGAATTTTTCTACCGCTGAAAACTGTATCGCAAGGCGGGCGAGAGGCGGCGTAAAAGCCCACAGACACGCGAGGCTGATAAGGCCGCCGAAAAGAGACGCCAATATGCCGATGCGGAGAGCGCGCACGCTTTCGCCTCGTTTTGCCATTGGGTATCCGTCAAAACCTGTACAGATTGACGAAGGCGTGCCCGGTATGTTTATTAAAATGGCGGGAATGAGTCCACCTGAAATTCCACCGACGTATAAACCCAACAATAAATACATTGATGTCGCGAGGTCGTATGCGTAGGTAAGCGGGAGAAACACCGCCACAGCCATTGTCGCCGTCATGCCCGGCAGAGCGCCGAATACAATACCGACAATAACACCAAGAAAAACCATTGCTATTTGCATTATCCCAATTTCAATCATGGTTCTGCCTCGCTTTAGGGTAGGGTAACTTTAAAAACATAACTGAACAAGAACCAGACAATTCCCGAAGCAATAACGGAACATAGCAAAGAAACAATAATCAGCCTCCATGCTACAGTCTTTCCTTCTCCGCTGATTCCGCTGTACAGAAGATTAAATGCTAAAATAAACATGATGCTTGCCGTGAGAAATCCGACTATTTGCATCGCGATGCCATACAAAACAAATATGACAGGCGTTCCAAGCAAACGGATTTTATCCCAGCCGGCGACAAAAAACGTTTTGCCGATAAAAGGTAGAAACGGAATATGTTGCTTACGACTTCTTGCCACACGCTGAATTATCATGACAACCATTAGGGCGATAAGTACGCCCATAATAATCGGCGGAAACAGCCAATGTGATGTTGACGGTTTGTACTCTATTATCGGCATACACTCCTCCTAAATTATTTTGCCAAATCGTCAAGCGAGGGGGCATTTTTTATAAGGATGTCGAGCGAAACGCTCTTATCACCGATGAATTTCTTCGCTGTGGCGCTGTCGAGATACGCGGGCCGGTACATCATCTTGCCAAGGTCGGCGGTGAATTTCGGGTCGGCGCAAACAGTTTTCAAAGCGTTATCTAGTTCAGCCAAAAGACTTGCGGGTAAACCCTTAGGCGCGTATACGATGAAGTCTTTGGAGAAGCGGAAAGGTTTTCCATCGGTTCCGGTAATTCCCTGGTCGGCGTATGACGGTACGTTTACGCCTTCAACATTGTCCAAGAGGCCGATGAATTTCATAGCGATTTTCGCATCGTTGGTCTGTGTGTACTGGAGTAACGAAGTATAGTCGGCAAAGATAACATCACAGTTTCTGTCCCACAGCATCTGTGATTTTTCCGCGGTCGAACCGCCAAGGATAACTTTTATACGGCTTGCAACACTGGCGCCGTAAGTTTTCTTAACCCACTCGTAGTATGCGATAAAACCGACGTGTGAAACGCCGCCTGATTCCAGGCACCAGCGGGAAATCGCGTTTGGATTCGCCTTTAGATACTCTGCACATTCTTTCGCGGTACCGTAGGGCGCGTCTTTATAGGTAGCCCATGCCGCCACCGGGTTCTGCACCACGCGGGGACCGACGGTCATGTTTTCGATGCTGTATTCCGAACCGTAAGAATCGAATAAAACGCCGAGGTAGGTGGAATCATGGAAAATCATGATCGTGTTGCCATCGGACGGTGCGGTAATCATCGTGTCGAGCGCCTTTGCCATGCCGATCGCGTCTACCTTCATGTTGGCGCCGAGCACCGGACCAAGGTAGCGGGTTGTGGCATCAGCAATCAAGTAAGAATCTCCACCTGTTGATGTTGAGCCGATGACGACGCGCACATTTTTTCCCTTGAATGTCGCCGCCTCCTTGCTGTCATTTTGGCCGCCCGCAAATGCCTGTGCTGCGAACAAACCAACCACTAAAATTACGCATGTAATTTTCTTCATTTTGTTCCTCCAAAAATAAATTAACGCACCATACAGGGGCGCTTGGGATCAAATTTCCAGCCGGGGATCAGAAACCGCATAGCCGCGGCGTCGTCACGCCCGCCTCCGGCTCCGCAGTTTG
>JAISRW010000163.1 GCA_031273405.1 Treponema sp. | reverse complement strand
CAAATCATGAACCGGGAACTCTGGAAACCGGAAGAACCGTTCTCAGACCCCAGCGGCTGCGGGGACTGAAAGACGGAAAGTAACCGCAGACCTTGCAAGGGGTAACAAGATTCAAGCGTTACTACCCGCCGCACCGGCTCATGACGCCGCAAGACCGGATTACCGCGCCCCCCCCGCCGCACCGAATAGCATATTCCCTTTTACCTTTTCCCTCTTACCTATTAAAGAGACGGATCTACGCTTTAAAGAGAAGGATCTACGCTTTAAAGAGACGGATCTACGGCTTAGGGAGACGGATCTACGGTTTAAAGAGACGGATCTACGGTTTAAAGAGACGGATCTACGGTTTAAAGAGACGGATCTACGGTTTAAAGAGACGGATCTATGCTTTAGGGAGACAGATCCGCGGCTTAGGGAGACGGATCCGCGGCTTAGGGAGAAGGATCCGCGGCCGCCCCTACGAACCCCGGCGGCCCGCCCCGTTCCGCCCCCGCCGCCCGCACCCCTTATACCCTGGAGTTCGCCGAGAGCGGCGGGGGCAAAACCGTCTCCGCTGCCCTCTGCCGGCAAAACGGCAAAGGCAAAGGGAGCCCCCCGGAGGTGCGGAGGGCCGTTGTTCCGTCATGCGGTATATTTACCGGCCCCGGAATGATATACTACCGGAATAGAGGAGCCAAGATGATAAAGATTGTAAAGCAGGGAGTGTATATCCTTAAGGGCAGAGAGATTATCGAGGACTGTCCGGAGAACGCGGGGAGGATCCGGGATCTGGAGGGAGGGCCTGCGGCGAAAGAGAAGGGCCGGCGGGGGACCATGGCCGCGGGGATTCTCCTGGCCCACCACGCCGGGGGGGAGCAGGACAGGCTCCCCGGGGAGCTCAGGCTCACGTTCGACGCCCTCACCTCCCACGACATCACCTTCGTGAACATAATCCAGACCGCCAAGGTTTCGGGGCTCCGGGAGTTCCCGGTGCCCTACGTGCTGACCAACTGCCACAACAGCCTCTGCGCGGTGGGGGGGACCATCAACGCGGACGACCACCTCTTCGGCCTTTCCGCGGCGAAGCGCTACGGCGGCATCTACGTGCCTCCCCATCTGGCGGTGATCCATTCCTATATCCGGGAGACTCAGGCGGCCTGCGGGAAGATGATCCTGGGGAGCGACAGCCATACCCGGTACGGCGCCCTGGGAACCATGGGGGTAGGGGAGGGGGGCGGGGAGCTGGTCAAGCAGCTCCTCCGCCGGAACTACGACTTCCCCTATCCCAGGGTCATCGCCGTCTACCTCACCGGGAAGCCCGGCCGGGGGGTGGGGCCCCAGGACGTGGCCCTGGCGATAATCGACGCGGTGTTTCAGGACGGCTTTGCGAAAAACGCGGTTCTGGAATTCCTGGGCGACGGCATTGGCGGCCTCAGCACCGACTTTAGGGCCGGGATCGACGTGATGACCACCGAGACCGCCTGCTGGTCTTCGATCTGGGAGACCGACGAGAAGACGAGAGCGTATTTCGCCGCCCACTACCGGGAAGAGGATTATCAAAAGCTCTCCCCCCAAAGCCTCGCCTGGTACGACGGCCTTATTCATCTGGATCTTTCAGCGGTCAAACCCATGATCGCCCTTCCGTTCCATCCCAGCAATGTTTACGAGATCGAAACCCTCCTGGCCAATCCGGGGGACCTCTTACGGGAAACGGAAAAGAACGGGGCGGAGGCAATCGAGAACCCCGCCGTCAAACTGAGGCTCACCGACAAGGTGGACAGCCGGGGCCGCGTCCGCATCGATCAGGCGGTGGTGGCCGGCTGCGCCGGGGGAACCTTTGACAACATCATGGCGGTGCAATCCATCCTCGGGGGCCGCGGCGCCAGGGGGGGGGCGGGCAACGAGGGTTTCGCTTTTTCGATCTATCCGGGAAGCCAGCCCGTGTTTCTGGAGCTGGCCGAAAACGGCGCCCTGGGCGTCCTTATCTCCCAGGGGATCGTCGTGCGCAGCGCCTTCTGCGGCCCCTGTTTCGGCGCCGGGGACGTGCCGGCCAACAACGGCCTTTCGGTGCGCCACACCACCCGGAATTTCCCCAACCGGGAGGGTTCCAAGCCGGGGAACGGCCAACTATCCTCGGTCTGCCTCATGGACGCCCGGAGCATCGCCGCCACCGCCCTGTCGGGGGGCTTTCTCTCTTCCGCCTCCTCCCTGGACTGGGAGGAGAGCGCCGTCCCCTATCATTTCAGCCCCGCCCCCTACCTCAGCAGGGTGTACAACGGCGTGGGAAAGGCCGACCACGGGGCGGAACTCCGCTACGGGCCCAATATTACCGACTGGCCGCCCATGGAGGAACTGGGGCGGAACCTGCTGGTCAAGATCGTGTCCCGGATCACCGACCCGGTGACCACCACCGACGAACTCATCCCCTCGGGGGAGACCTCGTCGTTCCGTTCCAATCCCCTGGGGCTTGCCGAGTATACCCTCTCCCGGAAAGACCCCGCCTATGTGGGCAGGGCCAAGGCGGTACAGGCCGCCGCCCGTGCGCTGGCCGGCGGCGGCAAGGCCGGCGATGGCGAAACCGGCGGCGGCACGGCCGGCGAGGTGTTGGGCGAAATTGCCTCGGTTCTGGAAGCCCTCCGGGCCGTCGAAGGCACAGTCGCCTTGGGAGAAAAGGACTTCGTTCTTGGGGGGGAGATTCAGCTTGGCTCCGCTCTTTTTGCCTATAAGCCCGGAGACGGAAGCGCCAGGGAACAGGCCGCGAGCTGCCAGCGGGTCCTGGGGGGCCGCGCCAACTTCGCCTATGAATACGCCACCAAGCGCTACCGCTCGAACCTCATCAACTGGGGGATTCTTCCCTTTCTCCTGGACAAGGACAGGGATCTTGAAAACGGGGACTACGTTTTTATTCCCGGCATTGCCGCCGCCGTCCGGGACGCCGCTCCTTCCCTTGACGGGTGGGTCATACGCGGCGGCGATCTGAAGCCCCTGTCCCTTAAAGCCCCGGAACTCAACCCGGCGGAGCGGGAGATCCTCCTGGCGGGGAGTCTCATCAACTACAACCGGAAGGGGCTCGAAGGGGGGGGATCATGAACCTCTCAGGACGCGCAGCATTTTTTCAAAGCCCGAGCCGGGCTTTTTGAGTTCCCGGGAGCCCCTGGTGATCTTGCAGAGGGAGAGGCCCAGTTCTTTGGCGATCTCCCGCTGGGGGGTTTTTTGATCCAGCGCCTTGACCAGAGCCCACCGCGCCGCTATGTCCGCGGTCTCCGCCGGGGTCAGGAGGCAGCGCAGGAACGACTCGATGAGCTCGCCGTTGGAGGTCTTCGCCAGGGTGCGGGCCATTTCCGACAGGTTCTCTTTTACTCTTTGGTCGTCAGCTTTCATGACCGGTAGTATACCATGTTTCCCGCCTCAGGGACCAGCGGCGGAAGTTCGGTTGATTCCACACTGCGTTGACTTTCTTCTGTAAGTATTATAGGTTTAAGGTAATGTTGCGAACCCGTTCCCGATCCGATTATGGTTTTACCGTTCACCGGGCGATTGCCTTTAAGAAAGCCTTGGCGGTGATTTTTACCCTCCTTTTTCTGTGCGCGATTTTAGCCGCCTCGATAAACTTGAGGGGCCGGGAACAAAACGACATTGAAGCGTTAGGGCGGATGTATACTTCAGGGGACTATGAGAAAGCCTACGCCCTGAGCGGCGAAGAGCTCAAGAAAGAGCCGCTGGATTTTTTTCTTCTCACGATTCACGGGTTTTCGGCTTTTGAACTGGCCGTAGCCCAGATAAATAGTTTCGATACCCTCGTCTATATTAACGATTGTATCTGGTCTTTGCGAAAAACCTTTCTTTCCCGACAAAGCGCGGAGGACGGCCGGATTTTTTATATATTGGGCAAGGCCTATTACTATAAAGGCCCGGAATACGCCGATCTGGCGGTAAAGTACCTGGAAAAGGCCGGATCCCTATCCTATCCCGCCCGGGATATCCCCGAATATCTTGGCCTTGCCTATATAGCCGTAAAAGATTACCGGGGCAGCGTCGCCGCTTTTTCCGCGGCCTTACATCCCGGCGCGGAAGGTTCGGCGGCCGGCGGCGGGGAGGTTTTTGAGCCTTCGGATCTATTCCTCATTTCCATTGCCCGTTCTTATCTGGCCCTGGAAGAAACCGAAAGGGCCAAGGCGTATCTGATACGCTGCGTGGAAAGTTCCCGGGATTCCAAAACCGTTGTGGCCGCCAGGCTTCTTCTGGGCGAGATTTACAGCAAGGCCGGAGACCAGGCGGCCGCGGAGGTCCAGTATTTGGCGGTAATAGCGGAAATCGATGAAAACGCGGAAGCGCATTTTCAACTTGGCGAAATATATAATACCGGCGGGGATATGGCCCGCGCCAGGGCGGAATGGCGGAAGGCGGTGCGTTTGGATCCGTCCCACAAGCCGGCCCGCGCCAGGCTTAACATGTGAGCCGGTTTCGGATCGAAACCCCTCGTTATAAAGAAAGTTTGGAGGAATTATGTTTGGACGCAATTCATCGGACATCGGCATTGATTTAGGAACTTGTAATACCTTGATTTATATCCGTAACAAGGGAATAGTAATAAACGAGCCGTCGGTGGTTGCCCTGGAAAAGGGGACCAAGAAAATCATGGCCGTAGGAGCCGACGCGAAGCGGATGCTCTTCAAGAACCCGGCCAATATAATCGTGGTCCGGCCTTTGCGGGACGGGGTCATCGCGGACCTTGAGTCCTGCGAAAAGATGATCCGTTATTTTCTCACCAAAATAATGCCCCGCTGGTTTATCAAGCCCCGCATGGTTATCGGCATTCCCTCTTGTATAACCGAAGTCGAGCGCCGGGCTGTTGAGGAGAGCGCCTATAAGGCCGGCGCCCGGGAAGTGAAGGTGATTGAAGAAAGCCTCGCGGCCGCCATAGGCGCGGATATCCCCATATTTGAACCCGCCGGCCACATGGTCTGCGACATAGGCGGGGGTACTACCGAAATATCGGTCATCTCCCTGGGGGGCATGGTGGTCACCAGCGCCATACGCCTGGGAGGGGACGAATTTGACGAAGCCATCATAAAGCACATAAAAAACACCCACAATCTTACCATAGGCGGGGGTATTGCGGAACGGCTTAAAATGCAGATCGGCAACGCCTCTCCCGACAAAACCATCGAAAAGATCGAGATAAGCGGGACCGACGCCATTACCGGGCTCCCCCGCAGGCTCGAAATCGATTCCGAAGAGGTCCGGGGGGCCCTGAAAGATCCGATTACCCAGATCATCGACGAAATCAAGGCAACCCTGGGGAAGACCCCCCCGGAACTGGCGGCGGATATCGTGGAAAGAGGTATAGTGATGACCGGCGGAGGCTCCCTTCTCAAAGGGCTCCCCAAGCTTATCTCCAAAGAAACCGGCGTACCGGTAATCCTGGCGGAACATCCTCTGGACTGCGTTGCCCTGGGGGCCGGAAAATATTTCGAATATGCCAGGGGTTTTGACAATACCCGCAGCATCTACGACAATCTGAACGGCTAGGAGCCTGCTGCGCTTGTAGGGGCCGGTTGTATTTGTAGGTTTTTACGGTTTTTTCGCTGAAAAGCCGTAAAGACCAGGAGGTTTTATGCGCAAAGCGCAACAAACTGCTGGGAACAGGATAATCCATGCGGATTGAGGGCGGGAATAAGAAACAGCCCGGCCGTTTTAGAACGGACGCTTATGTTTTTATCGCTTTAATGCTGGTTTCGTTTATCGTTCTTTTTTTCTCAACCCGGAGCGTCGTGCCGGGGTTTAAGGATCTGGGGCTCTCCATGTTTTCCGGCCTCCGGGGGGGCATTTACGAAGCCGCGTCCATGGTAAGCCGGACGGTGCTTTCGGTTCGCGAACTGGCCGCCTTGAGGCGGGAATATAACGAGCTGACCGAGCAGCTTGCCCGGTATGAGCAGATGGAAAGGAGCGCCGCGGAGATACGGCAGGAAAACAGCCGCCTCAGGGAGCAGCTCGGCTTTTCCCAGGCCCTGCGCTACCGCCACATCGCGGCGGAACTCATAGGCAGGGATCCGGACAATCTTTTTTCGGCCTTCGCCATAAACAAGGGAAGGCATTCAGGGGTAGATATCGATATGCCGGTCATTGCCTACCAAAACGGCGTCCGGGGCCTGGTGGGCAAGGTGATCCAGGCGGGCCTTTTTGAAAGCCTGGTGATGCCCCTTTATGACATGAGTTCCTTTGTGTCCTCCCGGCTGGCCGATTCCCGCTACGAAGGCATTGCGGAAGGCCAGGGAGATCCCGATATGCCCCTGGTAATGCGTTTTATCCACAAGCGGGCCCGGGACGAGATCAATTTCGGGGACATGATCGTTTCCTCGGGTCTGGGCGGCGTATACCCGGCGGGGATCAATATAGGCCGGGTGTCAAAGATCCTCTACCAGGAAAATGAAATTTCCATGGTAGTAGAACTGGAAGCGGCGATAGATTTCTCGCGCCTCGAATATGTCTTTGTGATTGAGCCGGAATCCTCCGACGGGCAGCCCGCCGGGGGAGGTTCCCCTCCGGAATCCTCCCCCCGAAACCCGGGAGGGCCCGATGGCTAAGCGGATCATCTGGGCCGCGGTTTTTATCATCATCGCGGCGCTTTTGGAATCGACGATTTTAAGGCGTCTCGCGGTTTTTCACGCTGTTCCTGATCTGGCTCTGGGTATCCTGGTCTATTCCGCCTATATAAACGGAACCATGACCGGCCAGGTTCTGGGTTTTTTTTCCGGCTTTTTGCTCGATTTTCTTTCCGCCGCTCCCCTGGGGCTTAACGCCCTGATAAGGACCCTGATAGGGGCCCTGGCCGGCACGCTGAAAGGCGCCTTTTTTCTGGACCGTATTTTCATCCCCATGTTTCTCTGCGCCGGAGCCACCATGATTAAGGCCCTCTCTCTCCTGGGGCTCCACAAGCTTTTGGCAGGCCCGGTCCCTTCGTATTCATTTTTTTCCCCCATCCTCTGGGTCGAATTCGCTCTCAATACTTTTTCGGCGCCCATACTCTTTGGGTTTCTCAAACTTTTTGAATCTTTGTTTGCGGGAAGGAGGGGAAGCTGATGTCCTCGGAACGGGACGACAGGCCGGAAGGCCGGATTTTTGTATTCAGGCTCCTTTGCATTCTGATTTTTGCGATCTATACAATACGGCTCTTTAGCATGCAGATCCTCAGCGGCGACTTATACCGGTCCAGGGCCCAGAACATAGCCCGCCGCACCTCCTTTATTCCCGCCCAGCGGGGTGAGATCTACGACAGAAATTATAACCAGCCCCTGGTGCAGAACGCCGATTCTTTCGCGGTAAGCGTCACCCCCGGAGAAGTTCCCCGGGGCGAAATCCCCGGCCTTATCGGCAGGGTGGCCGCCATTCTAAACGTCCCCAGGGATCAGATTGAAAAGAAACTTCCCGTCCAGGTTTACTACCTTTACCAGCCCGTAGAAATAGCGGCCAATGTTCCCTTTACCCTGATCGCCGCCCTGGCTGAACAGGCGGATACCCTTCCGGGGGTTTCCTGGCAGTCCAAGCCGGTGAGGAGCTACGGGGACATAGGCAGCCTCTCCCATATCATAGGCTATGTGGGAAACATCACCCGGGACGAGCTCATCATGCTGTACAACCAGGGATACCAGCAGGGGGATATGATAGGCAAAGACGGCGTGGAGAGGCAGTACGACCAAATCCTCAAGGGTAAAGAAGGCCTGGAAGCCCGCACGGTGGATGTCCGGGGGAGGAGGGTTTCCGGAGATCCCAACAGCCGCGTCGCCCCGGTGATGGGTAAAAACCTGGTGCTGACCATAGATCGGAAAATCCAAACCCTGGCGGAAAAAGCCCTGGGCAGGCGGATCGGGTCGGTTGTGGTGACGCGCCCCGGCACGGGGGAAATTCTGGCCATGGTTTCCTATCCCTGGTATGACCCGAATATTTTTAACAACTCCGATCTGGGCGCCGAATACCAGGCCCTGCTTAACGATCCCAACAAGCCTTTTCTCAACCGGGCTATCCAATCAAGTTATCCTCCGGCTTCTACGTTCAAAATCGTGATGACCACCGGCATACTGGCGGAAAACGCTTTTTCCCCGGATCAGACGATTGACTGCCGGGGAGAGATGACCTACGGCGACAGGCTCTGGCGCTGCCATATACGCAGGCCCGGCCACGGACGGCTGAATCTCCAGCAGGCCATGGCCCAGTCCTGCGACGTCTATTACTGGAATGTAGGCCGGGAATATCTGGGGCTGGAAAGAATCGTCTCCTATGCCAAGGATTTCGGCTTCGGGAATGCCTCGGGAGTCGATCTTCCCGGAGAGATCGACGGTTTTATCCCTACCCCCCAGTGGAAGGACCGCCAGCTCCACGAACGCTGGCTCGGAGGGGATACCATGAACATGTCCATAGGCCAGGGCTATACCCTGGTGACCCCCTTGCAGATGGCCAATATGGTAGCTATGGTGGTAAACGACGGGATCATCTACGAGCCCCATATCCTGAAGGAAGTTCGGGACCCCCAGACCGGGGCGGTGGAAAGGAGCGTTCAGCCCAGGGTTTTGCATGAAAGCGGGATCAGAAAGCAGGTTTTTGAGACCGTCCGCCGGGACATGAGGAGCGTCATCAGCGAAGGGACCGCCCGGTTCCCCCTCAACATCAAGGCCGTCGAGATTGCGGGTAAAACCGGCACCGGCGAGGTGGGCCTTCAGGACAGGTGGCATTCCTGGTTCACCTCTTACGCGCCCTACAGAACCGATAATCCCGAAGAAAGGGTTGTGGTTACGGTGCTTGTTGAGTCGGCGAATACCTGGGAATGGTGGGCCGTCTACGCGTCGGCTATAATCTACCAGGGAATTTTTGCGGATCAAAGCTACGAGGAAGCGGTAAGAACCCTGGGCATTCAGAATACCCAGACCATCCAGGGCCGCCGGGAATGAGGACGGAAACGCGTGAGGCTTAGGGATTTTCTTGAAATTGATTTTATTCTTTTTTTGTCCTCCCTGGTACTGATTTTATTCGGCGTTCTTTTTATCTATTCCTCGGGGGTTACTTCCGAAGGGGTTTTGGTTTCCCGGGAGTATATCCGGCAGATTGTCTGGGGGATCTTCGGTTTCCTTTCCGCCCTGGTCATCGCCATGGTGGATTACCGGCGGGTCCGGAATCTTTCCCTGTGGCTTTATCTGGCAACCATCGTCCTGCTCATTTATACCTGCATCTTTGGCAGGAGCATTAACGGCGCCAGGGCATGGATAGGCGTCGGCAGTTTCGGCATACAGCCTTCGGAGTTTGCCAAGATTACCACCATCGTTTTTCTTGCCCGGTATCTGGCCGATACCGTCAGGAACACCGGAACTTTCAGCCGCTTGCTGGTCTCCGCCGCTATTGTCTTTGTTCCCATGGGACTCATCCTTATCCAGCCGGATTTCGGGACTTCCCTGGTTTTCATCCCCATACTTGTGGTGATGACCTTCATCGCGGGGGTTGCCATACGCTATATCTTCTTTCTGACCGCCTGTATTGGCCTTACAGGAATCCTCATGGTCCTTCCCCTTTGGCAGAGCTATATTCTCAAGACTTCCTATCGTTTTTTGACTCTCCTCATGGATCTGCGTTTTATCGGTATCCCTGTTATTATCCTCGGCGCCACGGGGATTATCGCCCTTTTCGGATATGTGAAATACAAAAAACGCTATTTTTACTGGATAATCTATTCGTCGGCCATTCTGGTTTTTTCGCTGGCCGCTTCCTATGCGTCCCATAAGGTGTTGAAGGATTACCAAATCATGCGGCTCATCGTTTTTCTCGATCCCAATGTAGACCCCCGGGGAGCGGGATGGAATATCATCCAGTCCATAACCGCCATAGGCTCCGGAGGGATTTCGGGCAAAGGCTACCTCCAGGGCACCCAGAGCCATTACCAGTTCCTTCCCCAGCAGAGCACGGATTTTATTTTTTCCATCTTTACCGAGGAGTGGGGGCTTGTCGGGGGCGTCATGCTCTTTCTCCTTTTTCTCATCATCATCCTGAGGCTCATACGAATCGTTAAAACCGCCACCGATCCCTTCGGCTCCTATATCACCGCGGGCCTTGCGGGGATGTATGTTTTTCATTTCCTCATCAACGTGGGGATGACCATGGGGATCATGCCTATCACCGGGATTCCCCTCTATTTCATGTCCTACGGAGGTTCCGCCCTCATTTCCGCCATGGCCGGAATAGGCCTTGCCATGAGTGTACACATCAGGAGATTCCTCCACGGATGATCCGGAAGCCCCGTCTCATCGATCCCCTTTTGGAACTGGGAGCATCGCTGCTTTCGGTAGAAAAGCCCGCCCGCTATTCCGGCGGGGAATACGGCATCCTCTGTTCCGCCGAAAAAATGCTTGCCCCGGGGGTTCTTAAAACCCTCATCGCCTTTCCGGATCTCTATGAAATCGGCATGTCCAACCAGGCGCTGAGGATACTGTACAACGCCCTCAACGCCATGGAGGGCATCTGCTGCGACCGGGTCTTTGCCCCGGCCCCTGATTTTGAAGCCCTGATCAAGCAAAAAAGCATTCCCCTCTACGGCCTTGATACGGGAATAGCCCTGGGGGATCTTGATATCCTCATGTTTACCCTGGGCTATGAACTCGGCATAAGCGGCATATTTTCGGTCATGGAAAGCGCCTCGATTCCCCTGCGCAAGGCGGAAAGGCGCGAAACCTGCCCCATAGTGATCATGGGCGGCCCCTGCGCTTCCAACCCCTTGCCCTATTCCGCCTTTATCGACGCCTTCTGGATAGGCGAGGCCGAAGGAGGGTTTTTCGAACTCCTGGAGGAACTGGGGAGAATGAAAGCCTCAGGCGCCGGCCGGGGGGATCTTCTCGAAAAAATGATTTCCCATCCCTCGGTGTGGACGGAAGGGAAGGGTAGGGCGGAGCGGGCTGTAGACCGGGATTTCTCTTCCCGCCCCGGCAGGGCCGCGGTCTTTCCCGTCCCCGGCATGAAGGTGGTCCAGCATCACGGCTCGGTGGAAATCATGCGGGGCTGTCCCTCGGGCTGCCGCTTCTGCCACGCCGGCTTCTGGTACAGGCCTATGCGGCAGAAAAGCGCCGGTACCGTCATGGCCGAGGCGGAATCGTTTATCAAAACCGGGGGTTATCGGGAGATCAGCCTTTCCTCCCTTTCTTCAGGCGATTATTGCCATATCAACGAACTTGCCGAAGCGCTGAACGAAAAATTTTCCCGGGATCATATCTCCTTCCAGCTTCCTTCTCTCAAGGTGTCCACCTTTTCCCTGCCCTTGCTGGAAAAAATTTCCCTGGTCCGCAAGAGCGGCCTCACCTTTGCGGTAGAAACTCCCGAGGATTTTTGGCAGCTTTCGATCAATAAAAAAGTTTCCCTCCAAAGCGTGGTTTCGATCCTGCGGGAAGCGCGGAAAAACGGCTGGAGGGGGGCAAAATTCTACTTTATGATCGGCCTTCCCTTAAGGGGGGAGGCCGGGGAAGTTAAAGAAGAAGAAAAAATCGTTTCCTTTATTGAGGCGGCGGCGCGGGAAACGGGCATGCATTTCAATATCAATGTGGGATCCTTTATCCCCAAACCCCATACCCCCTATCAATGGAGCCCCCAGATTGGCGAAGAAGAGGCCGCCGGAAAACTCCATTATATCCGGGACAGCCTGAAGCGGCGGGGCCACAAGGTCGGCATACAGGACCCCCTTATTTCCGTTATCGAGGGCCTCATAAGCCGGGGGGACGGCAGGGTAGGGGAGCTCGCGCTGGAGGCCTATAAGCGGGGCAGCCGCCTTGACGCCTGGTCCGAATATATAAACAAAGAAGTTTGGCGTCTCATGGTCTCCCAAAATTCCGGTTTAGTAGGGGAGATCCTGGGGCCGAGAGATCCGGCGGTTCCGCTTCCCTGGAGTCCTATCGATTCCTTAACCGGAGAAAATTATCTAAAAAAGGAATTTGACAAATCCGAGGCAGGAGAAATTACTTTATCATGTATAGAAAATTGTACATATAGATGCGGAACCTGTTCTAAAGGCACTAAAATTGTCGAAAATATCATACTACCTAATAAAATACTTAAAGAGAAAAACAGGGAGCAGCCTCGCCAAAAAGATCCCGAAACCTATAGGATGCTTTTTTCCTTTTCAAAGCAGGGGAGGGCGGTTTTTCATTCCCATCTTGGGCTGGTGGAAATATTTTCCATGGCCTTTGTCCGTTCAAGCCTCCCGGTTCTTTTTTCAGAGGGCTTTAACCCCCTGCCGAAGCTGGATGTTGCTTCGCCTCTTTCCGTAGGCATCCGGGGGAGGGGCGAAATCGCGTCCGTTGACATGGACGGATATTTTGATCCCCTGGAATTCGCGGAAAAACTCAATGCCGGTCTTCCCGGGGGGATAATCATTACCGGCGCCCTGGGCGTATTTATTCCCTCAGGCGCAAAAAAGCACTCTGTCTCGGCCGTCCTGTGGGGGTTTTTATATGAGAACGAAAATTCCCCGGGAGGCTTTGATTCGGTTAAGGCGAGGGATGAAAAAGCATACCGGGCATCCCGGCTTGAGGGAGGCGGCACTGTTTACGGCCTGGAAAGAATTTCCCTCCTTGCCGAGCGTCCCGGATCTCCTCCGGAAGAAGAAGGAAAATCCTATTTCGATATATACCGCGCCTTGTATCCTAAACTTGACCCACAAATAAGCATCGCCGTTATGAGTCAAGTTTAGCCTGTATCCCCTGAGTAACCCGGAAGTTCTGGTACATAGTCTGTAAGAGAATTTAACCATAGACCGCACGGATGACACGGACAAAGAAAAAGGACAAATTACAAGATGAGCGGAACCATGTGTATTAGTAGACAGAACATACATTATCTATAGTAAAATTTATATGCAACTAACTAAGCCGGTTCCAAAACTCGGTTAGTTTTGGAACCGGCTCTTGGAAAAAGCGGTCAAAAGCCCACTTTTTCTCCTAACTCAACTCTCATTCCTTTGTACGCCTGCGAACCATCGAACCGAAGGTTCGCGGTTCCTCAGACCTACGGTCCTGGTGCGCCTTTTGTAACCGCCAAGTCGAAAAAGATCGTTTTCTTCCTTACTTATTCGACTTCGCGGTTTTATTCACGTAGGCACTAAATCCTCTCCCAGAGCTTCCGCGCCTGTTCACGGGATTTGGCCATCAGGGCTTCCTCGTCGATGTTGACAAGTTCCCGTTCCTTCATGATGATTTTCCCGTTGATGATGGTGGTGTCCACATGGCGGCCGGAAACACCGAAAAGGATGTGGCTGTTGATGGTGTGTTCGTTCACCGGGGTGGGACCCTTGTAATCAACGATGATAATATCGGCGTAGGCGTCTTTTTTAAGGGCCCCTACCCTGCCGCCGATAAACCGTTCCATGATGGTCCGGTTGTTTTCAAACAGCATGGCAGGAGGTTCGGCCCAGGCCACCGAAGG
>JAISRW010000130.1 GCA_031273405.1 Treponema sp. | reverse complement strand
AGACAGATCAGCGTCAAAAATAGCCTCAAATTTAACCGAATGTGTATAAAATAGTATACAATTTGGTTGAATTTCCATTCATTTTAGAGACTGAAATCCTTAAGTTGTTGACATTGCTTGTCCGACAATAAATTCCTAACATATAGTCTCCTCTTTGAAGTCTTAGATTTCCCTGTAAATATAATATAAGAAATATAAAAAGTCAATTCTTCCATTCAGATCGAGAACGACGGGAAGAAAGGCTCGTGGGGGGCGATGGTGAACGCGCTGATACCCTGAAAAGGGGATAAAGGCAATTGTCGGCGGGGCATAAAACCGCAAGGAGTAAAACTATGAAAAAGCAACATTCCCTTAATTATGGAGTTTGTGGAGTAAACTCCCAAGCTAAAAGGCGCAGCCTTTTAGCAGGTTTCGCCGTTCTATTGGCAGCGGCGATATTCACCCTGGCGGGCTGCGACACCGGAATCAATCCCGGCGGCGGAGACTCGGTGGCATTTTCCGTATCCGGTTCTTTTACCAAGACCGGGGGGGCGGCCGGCAGCGGTGAGGTAAAGTTTGACCTGAAAAGGGACGCGGCCGGTCACACCTTGAGCGGCGTGCTTGAAGACGGCGACTTGACCATACGGCTCAAGGGAAGTTACGACCCCAACACCGGAAGATGGTCGGTGTCCGCAAGATCCAGCAACATTATGTATACCCTTGACGGAATCGTTGACCGCGCGGGTAAGCTCCAGACTGCCAACGCCACCATCATGGTAAAAAGCGGCGCGGGTGTGAACGAGACCTGGAGTCCGTACTTTTTTCCGGTAACGGAAGGGGCTGTCAGCATCCCCAACGCGGGAACAGCCGTGGACGGCGAAACAGGCGGGGTGCCGGCTGTTTGGCAGGGAAATTGGTATTCGTATAAGAACTATGGCGGCGGATATACCGCATCCATAAACGTTCTTATCAGCGATTGGAACGCATCGGTCAGCGGCATTTCTAAAAGCCCGTACGGCAGCAAGCCCATTGCGGAAAACTATACCCTCATTGAGCTTACCGGATCAGGCAACGGCCCGTACGAGTATATCGGTTGCTATCCTGACTATGTGATGACTTCCGAACGCTTTGCGGCCGCAGTCAGGAGTCACCTAGGTCCAAGCGTAACAGTAACCGCAGACACCGGTCCCGGGGTGGGTATAATCATAAACGAAGCCGGCTCGTCTTCTTCTTGGTCCGCAGACGTGTCGGTAGACGTGGGCAGCGGCACAATAATTTGGGAAATCCCGATGCCGATAGGGAGGATAGGGCCGCCGGAGGAGGTGACGCCGCCGGATATTGAGGTGCCGGAAGGGGACCGATTAGACGCCGACGCCGCCTGGGAAAAGCTGGACGAGTTCTGGAGTACAGGCGGCTGGGAGCAATGGGCGGCGAACAACGGTGTTGAGCAGGCGAACAGATACGTAAAAGCCAGGATCACGTTCACCGGCAGCAACAGCAACAGCTTCAACATGATCAATATGGTGGCGGTAGAGAATCCATCGAAACCTTGGGAGTATACCTATATATTTCCCACCCTGGCGGCATTAAAAGTGGCGGAGGCGACTCTGGTTGAGGAGCATGATTGGGATGAGTCCACGTGGCCGCCGACAAATAAAGGTGTCGAAGTGATGACGTTTACCCGCTGACAAGCGTTTTTTGCCCTTCGCGGCGGTCTGCGGAGGGCAAGTAAACGCAGGGGTGATAGACACCATTTTTGTTAAGCGGGGGCTGTTGCTACGAACATTCGGTTCGTTGTAACTGTCCCCGCAATCCCCGACACCAACGGGCTATATCGAAGGCACTCTTGCCGTCGGCCCCGGCCCCTTGAGGCGGAACCAAGGGTAGGTTCGAGCTTACCCCGGGGTATGTGGATTGGTATATAGGCGCCTGAGTAGCTGCGAACTTAGCTTATAGAATAGATCCTTCCGTAACGCACAATTTCGCTCTGGGGGAAACCCTGTTCCGCGAGGTACTGCTTGAAATGAGCCTGGGCCTTGTTTTCGCCGTGGACAATGAATATGTTCTTAAGCCGCGTCTTTTCCGCTTTGGGGCCCAGGGATTTAAGCCATTGGTGGGCCTCAACGTAATCGGCGTGGGCGCTGAAGGCGTTGATCTCCTCCACGGCGGCGCGGCGTTTGAACCATTGGCCGTGGATTTTTACCTCCCCATCCTTGTTGCGAATCCTGCGGCCCAGGGTATTCTCGGCCATGTAGCCTACGATGAGAATGGTGGTGTTGGGGTCGCCGATGTTGTGTATCAGGTGGTGCTGGATGCGGCCGGCTTCGCACATGCCGTCGGCGGCGATAATGATGAGGGGGCCGCCGTGATCGTTGAGGGCCTTGGATTCGGCAACGCTGGTAGTAAAATGCAGGGAATTAAAACCAAAGGGATTTTTATGGTGCTTTATAAAAGCGTCTTTTATTTCCTTGTCGTAACATTCCGGGTGGACCTGAAAAATTGTGGTGGCGTTGGTTGCCATGGGAGAGTCTACATAAATAGGGATCTCCGGAATGATCCCCTCGTCAACCAAAAGATGGAAATAGTAAACCAGTTCCTGGGTCCTCTCGATGGCAAAGGCGGGGATGAGAATCCGGCCTTTGGTTTTGACGGCCCGCTTGGCAATTTCCGCAAGCCGCCCTAGGGCATCGTTGGCGCTGTCGTGGCGGCGGTCGCCGTAGGTACTCTCCAGGATGAGATAATCAGGGACCGGGGGCAGGGCGGGGTCGCTGATAATGGGCTTATCCTTCCGCCCCAAATCCCCTGAAGCCAGAATCGTGATTTCCTGCCCGTCTCTTTTTACGGTGATGTAGGCCATGGCGGACCCAAGGATGTGGCCGGCGTCATAAAATTCAAGCTGAATTCCGTCGCCTATATACATGGGGCGGTTGTAGGAAACGCCGATCATCTGGCTTGTAGCCTGTATGGCGTCTTTTTCTTCGTACAAGGGGGTCCATTCAAATTTTTCCCCTTTTTTATAGGCCTGCTTCCTGAGATACTCGGCATCCCTGGCCTGGATATTGGCGGAATCCATCATGATGAGGCTGGCGATATCCCGGCTTGCGGGGGTGGCGTAAATATTCCCCTTATAGCCCTGCTTTGCCAGGAGGGGAAGCAGCCCGCAGTGATCAAGGTGGCCGTGGGTCAGGATGACCGCCTCGATCCTGTCGACGGCTATGCCGAAGTCCCGGTTTTTCCTGTCCGCCTCGGCCCGGCTGCCCTGGAAGGCCCCGCAGTCGATAAGGTAGCTTTTGCCGTCGATTTCGAGCACATGCTTGGAACCGGTTACCTCCCCGGCGGCGCCGAGAGAATAAAAATTGATGTCCATACTTATACCCCTTTATTGGAAGGCTTTCCCAAAACTGAAGTTTTGGGAAAAGCTCTTGGTTATGAGAGCCGGTTCCAAAACTCGGTTAGTGCGAACCTACGGTTCGATGGAACTGCCTCATGATTTTATCCGGGCGGTGTTAATAGGCCTGTTTAAGAATATCAAAGGCGTCTTCGGCGGTTACGGTCCAGGGGGAGAAGGCAACAAATTCAAGGCTCTTGGCCGACTCGGCCACCGGGACCAGCCTGTCCAGGGAGATATTGAATTCCTTCAGCCTGGCCGGCACCTTGAGTACGCCCATGCGGCGGCGTACTGCCTCTACCGCCATGCTCGCGGAGTCTGCCGCGGAGGCCCCTTCCACCGGTTCGTTCATGACGGCGGCAATCCTGGCCATCTTTTCCGGCCGGGAGCCGACGAGTTTTTCCAGTATATAGGGCAAGAGTATCGTGGAACACCAGGATTTGGCAATGGGGAATTTCCCGTTAAGGGCATAGGCCAGGGCCGTCCCTATCCCCGGGGAGCTGACGGCGGAACCGAGAGCCAGGAGGAAGCCCGCGTTGGTAGCTCCCCCGGCAAGATCGAAATTCTGATCGTCCACATAAGAATCGATCATGCGGCTATAGAGGGTGATCGCCTGTTCCAGCAGGGCGTCGGAAAGAAAACTGGACCTGGAAGAACAGTAGGCTTCCACGGCGCCGCAGAAACCGTCGAAGGCGGTGGTAGAAGCGAATTTGCCGCTCAGGGACTCGGAAAGGCTGCCGTCGATAATCGCGGCGGAACAGAGCCCCGGCGGCGACTTGATCAGCTTTACCGACCGATCCCTTGGGTCCAAGGCGATAAAATAGGGGGCAAACATAAAGGGGTCCCGGCCGGTTGTAGGAATAGCCACATAGGGCAGGAAAGATTTTTCTTCCCTGCGGCCGTCCAGAAGGTCAAAGAGTTCCAGCCGGGAACCGGCAATAATAGCGGCCAGCCGGGCGACGGACTGGGTTTTGATCCCGCCGAAGCCGATTATCGCGTTGCAGCAGGCCCCTCGGGCAAGGACAGCCGCGGATTCCGCCACATCCGCGGTGGCCTGGGCGGGAATTTCATCAAAAACAATGGCTTCAAGCCCCGCGTCTTTCAGAACAGTGATAAGCCGCCCTATATTGTTATTTTCGTAAAGGACCTGTTCGGTAGCGACCAGAACCCGGCTGCCGTGGACGCCGCAAAGAGTCCCCGCGCGGTTTAACGTATCCAGCCCGACAATGATTTCCGGATCCAGTTTGATTAAAATATCTGCCAATTTGTTCCCCGCCCTGCGGAAAAAAAAGGCGGAACCCAGTCAATGTCAGGGTTCCGCCCGGTTTCGCTTCTTTCCTGTATTGAAACTACTCAGATTTAACCGAATAAAGCGTCCATGAGTCTATCCGCCGTGGCATCGATTATCTGGTCGTTTAGATACGAAGGATCATCAATTTTTGCCCTAAGTTCCGCAACCCTCTCTGCCCGGACATCAGGAGCGGCGATCGCCCACTCCATGGCCCGGTATAGTTCAGCTTTTTCTACCGCCTCCGGAGAAATACTAATGGAGTCGGATTTGGGGGTTTCCCTGATACGGCTAGTCTGTCCGGGCTTTTTCCCGGGCTGAATGGGATCGATGGAACCTATCTTGTCGATGGTCATACTCATTTCCTACCTACCCTATATATCGGCATTATTCCATTAATAGTTTACCTGATAATTTAAATTTTTGCTAGCACTTTGCGCATGAAATCCTAAAAATCGCCGAATAGGTGATTCCGGCTCCTCCCAGAGACATAAACGGAGAATTCACCCCTGATTTCATTCTTTTTTGCCCTTTCAGCCAAAAAAAGGTAAATTTCCCCCGCCGGGCCCCGAAGATATTCTTCGTGCACCTTGGTCATCTCTCTGGCAACACAAATATACCGTTCACTATCAAGATCGGCTAAATCCGCCAAAAGCTTGAGAATTCTGAAGGGAGATTCGTAAAGCACAAAGGCAAATTCGCCGTCCAAAAGTTCCCGGAGCCTGGAACGGCGGCGGCCCGGTTTTGGGGACAAGAATCCCTCAAAAAGGACGCTTTTGTCTATTCCGCCGGCAACACTGACCAGGGAAGCAAAGGCCGAGGGACCCGGAATAGGAATCACCTCGAAACCGGCCTCCGCGGCTTTCCTGGCCAGGACCGCCCCGGGATCGCTGAGGGCCGGGGTGCCGGCGTCGCTGGCATAGGCCACCGTCTTGCCTTCCCTGAGGGCGGCAATGACTTTTTCGGCGGCAAATTTTTCGTTTTGGGCCCTGCAGGAAAGCATTTTAACCGAAATCCCGAAATGGCTCAGGAGTTTGAGGGTCTGCCGGGTATCTTCGCAGGCTACCAGTTCAGCGCTTTTGAGAATTTCCACTGCCCTGAAGCTCAAATCACCCAAATTCCCTATAGGGGTCCCGATAACGTATAAAATCGCCACAAAAACAGTATAGCCCGGCAGTTGCGGCAGTGCCAGCAGTTTGTTGCGCTTCGCGCATAAAACCTCAAAAAATCGCTTCGCAGACGCTTTGACGCAAAAACTTATTCGCCTGCGAACCATCGAACCGAAGGTTCGCGGTTCGTGATTCGATTCGACTTGCCGGTTAAAAATTCTTATTTTGTATTGTTTGAGGCTTTCCCAAAACTTCAGTTTTGGGAAAGCAACCTTAAATTTAAATGAAAAAGCGGGCTTTGGGCCGCTTTTTCGGAAGCTTTCCCCAAAACTAACCGAGTTTTGGGAAAAGCTCGTTTAACATACTATATCCCGGTTCCGTCATGGCGGAATCAGTATACCGGGGGTTATTTTTTCTGGCAAGCAGACGGCAGGATCATTTTAACAGATGAGGCGGTTCCAAAATGTCAGATTTTGGAACCGCAACCTTAGATTTAGGAGAAAAAGCGGGCCGGACTTTAAGTCCGATTGGACCGCTTTTTCGGAAGCCGGGGCCGGACGGCAGGGCGCCGGGCTAACCACTTGTCATGGCGTGGGGATCTTCGCAAAGACGGATAAGATCCTCCGCGTCGGCTAAGGCAAGACATTCTACCGTGTCCGAGGCGCCATAGTAGATCTTAAGCTCCCCCGAATCTTCCAGAATGAGCCCTCCGGGGAATATCACGTTGGTACGGAAACCGTCGTCACATTCCCAGGATGTTTCCGGCGCCAAAAGGGGAAACTTGCAGAGGCCGGTTATTTTAGCGGGGTTCTCTGCATCCAGGAGCATAAAACCCGCACAGTAACGTTTCTGCCAGGCGGCTTCCCAGCCGTTTTTACCGCGGTTCCGGTCCCGGTCTACGGCGTG
Source organism: Treponema sp. (assembly GCA_031273405.1). The sequence goes on along the minus strand of JAISRW010000130.1, from coordinate 599 downwards.
GAAAACGGAGAGCCAGCCCCGGGAAGTTTTTACCGGCGGCGCGCCGGGACCTATTTTATCGTTGGCCCAGCTGACATCCTCAACGGCGAGAACGAGTTCCGTATCGCCCCAATAACGCAGATCCTCTGACGCGGAAGTCCAGAGGTCGAAGCGGTCAATCCCTCCCCGGGAATAGACCGGAAAGGGCCGTTCCTGCCGCCAATAGCGGCCCCCTATCTTTTCGCTAAAGAGAACCATGTTCCGGTTATCCGGCGCGGAGAGGGAAAGTACCCGGATGTGTTCAAAATCTTCGGTACGGGCGATACCTCCCCGGATTCCGTGTCCCGTATCCACCGCAAAACAGAGATAACATACCCCGTCTATCACCGTAAGCCGGGGATCGTACACCTTGGTAATATCAGAATGCTCAAGACCGTTGGCGGCCCAGGTTTCCCGCGAAAGAAAGGGTTTCTTTTCCACCTCCCAGCTTATCCCGTCCCTGCTGTAGGCGATACCCAGATTACAAAACTTAAAGCCCCCGCGTTCGGGATCAAAACCGTAGTCGTTACGGAAGATCATCACGTACCGGCCCTGATATTTGGTTACTCCGGCGTTAAAGA
>JAISRW010000043.1 GCA_031273405.1 Treponema sp. | reverse complement strand
CCGCTTCCGACCCGCTCATCCTCACCGAATACCGTATTCCGGGGGAAACCATGGAGGGCTACCTTTACCCGGACACCTACCTGTTTCAGGCCGATTATCCCGCCCCCCAGGTCGTGCGGACCATGGCGGATACCTTTTTTCAGCGGTTGGAAGAGGTTTACGGCGGCGCCCTGAGCCTGACGCCGGATGAACTCAACGAGCGGGTCATTCTGGCTTCCATTATCGAGCGGGAATACCGGGTGGACGACGAGGCTCCTGTAATGGCCGGGGTGTTCTACAACCGCCTTGAGACCGGCATGGCCCTCCAGTCCTGCGCCACAGTGGAATACGTGATCACCGAAATTCAGGGGAAACCCCATCCGACGGTGCTTTACGACCGGGATACCCAAATCCGGGACCCCTACAACACCTATATACGACCGGGGCTTCCTCCTGGTCCCATTTCCGACCCGGGAGCGGTGGCCCTGAAAGCGGTTTTTTACCCGGATTCCAACGATTACCTCTATTTCCGCCTGGTGGACGCCGAGGCGGGGCGGCATTACTTCTCCAAGACCTTTGACGAGCACATACGCGCCGGGGTTCTTTACGTGAAGGGGAGAAGTCCCTGATGCGGATTTCCGAGATTACCGTGAAGGCGGTGGGCGACAAGCTGGACGCCGTGGCCGTGGTAAACGAGTACGTCCGCCTGGAAAAGCGGAACGGCCGGTACTGGGGCTGCTGCCCCTTTCATAACGAAAAGACCGCCTCTTTCACCGTGGACCCTGAAAGAAAGCTCTACTACTGTTTCGGCTGCCACAAGGGGGGGACCGTCATCGGCTTCGTCATGGATATGGAAAAGCTCTCCTTCCCCGAGGCCATAGAAACCCTGGCCAAACGTTCGGGGATTGAGGTGATCTACGACGGATCGGCGGCGGACAACAGGGAGGAACGGGAAAACACCAGAAGCAGGGAGGAACTCTACGACCTCTATCAGCGGGTGGCCGGGAGTTTCAGCCATTGGCTCATGAAGACCGAGGAGGGGAAGGCGGCCCTGGACTATGTTAGGAACCGGGGCGTCAGCGGAGAACTGATAGAACGGTTCCGCCTGGGCTATACCCCCCGTGACCGGTCCTGGCTCTTCTCCTTCCTGACCGGCAAGGGCTATTCCCCGGAATTCCTTGCCGGATCGGGCCTCTTTTCCTCAAAATACCCCAGGGTTTCTTTCTTTTCCGGCCGCCTTATGTTCCCCATTGCCGACCGCCAGGGGAGGATCGTGGCCTTCGGGGCCCGGTTTCTGGAAACGCCGGGCGGGGAGGACGCCGCCAAAAGCCCCAAGTACATCAACTCCCAGGAATCGGTGATCTACAAAAAGGGGCAGACCCTCTTTGCCATAGACCTGGCTAAGGCGGAGATACGCCGGACCAGGGAGGCCTATCTTGCCGAGGGCTACATGGACATTATCGCCCTCCACCAGGCGGGGATAACCAACGCCGTGGCCCCCCTGGGGACGGCTTTCACCGAGGACCAGGCCAGGTTCCTCAAGGCTTGGGCGGACCGGGTAAACCTCATCTTCGATTCCGACGACGCGGGACAGAACGCGGCGGTCAAGGCCATACTTACCTGCCGGAAGAACGGGTTGAGCGCTTTCGTCGTCATTCCCGGCCGGGGATTGGCCGGACAGACGCCGGATACCCCTTCTTTTTTTAAGGACCCCGCGGATATTTTAAAAGAAATGGGGCCTGAGGCCTTGCAAAAAAGCGCAAAAAGTTGTATACTAGACTTTGAGTATTTGGTGGATCGCGCACGGGTTCTTTTTGATCCTTCCGGCGCCGAGGGGAAAGCTAAAGCGGTTGCTTTTATGTTTCCCTATGTAGAAGCCTTGGATTCTGAAGTTTCAAAGAACTCGTGTATTGACGACATCGCGGATGCTTTTGGGGTTGAACGGCAGGCGGTACAGGCGGATTTCAAACAATATGGCCGGATGGACGGCCCGAAATGGGGAACGGTCCCCAAAGACGCCCCGCCCCCCCAGGCAAAACCGGTTCGCATGAGCGACGAGCTATTTTTACTCACCGCGGTTTTGGTGAATCCAGGTTGGTATCCAAAATTGCGGGCTTCTCTGTCATCAGTATTACCGATTGAGGAGATTGACGATCCCCGGGCTAAGGAACTTTTAATTGCTCTGGAAGAATGGTTCAGAAACGATACCCCGGGACTGGATGATCTGCTGGCCCGTATACAGGATGAAGCCCTGCGCGGTTTTGTGGTCGAGCAGGCCGCTTCACAGGCTTTTTCCCAAAATCCGGAACTGCTTTTCGGGGAGAGCATGAAACGGATACGGCAGAAGCGGCTTGAACGCAGACAAGCCGAAATCATTATGGAATTGGGAACTCAAAAACGCGGAGATGGGGGCAGGGGCTTAGAAGGCAGAAGCCTTCAAGGCAGGAGCCTTCAGGATCTCCTGGCGGAAAAAGTGTACGTTGATGCCGAACTGCATCGGCTTAAGGAAGCTAACCAATGACAGAACTGACTACGCCAAACATGGCGTCACAAGACATGGCGCTGGATCCTGCTGTTTTGAAACTTATTGCATACGCCAAGGAGAAGAAGATCCTCTCCTATGACGAGCTTTCCGATTTTTTGCCCGAACATATTGCCAATACCGACAAGATCGAACAGGTTCTTGTGTTACTGGAAGTCAATAATGTTCAACTGCTCGAAGAAGACGCCGCGGGTGAAGACGAAAGCGAAGGGGATAGACGGAAAGCCCCGGACGCCGAAAAAAAGCGCCTGGTGTACAACGACAAAGAATCTTCGGGGGACGATCCCATCAGGCT
>JAISRW010000020.1 GCA_031273405.1 Treponema sp. | reverse complement strand
TTTCCGGAACGGAAATGGAACATGTCATCTACGGCGTCCTCAAAAGCCGCTACGAGAGTTCCGGGGTTGAGGACGGCGAGGGAGGCCTTGTCCTGGCGGCCAGGGGAGCCGCCGATGGCAGCGGCAGGATCATCCCCCTGGACAAAAACGGGGCGGTCCTTTTTGAGATCCCCCATGGGGGAGAAAGTTTCAGGCGCATCGAATTCAGCAAATTCCTGGAATACGACGAAGCCGACAGGAGCCTCAGGCGGCTTCTCGGGGACGCCCAGTCTTTGGGAATTTATGACAATCTGGAAGGGGAAAAGAATCCGCTCATTTTACACGATTATGCCCTTTCGCTTAAAGGGGATCTCCTCGCCTCTCCTTCCGGCGCTGACAAGAGCCGCTGGGTGGATGCCCGGCGCCGTTATTTTGACAGCCTCGGGGAGTTTCTTTACGGTCCGGCGGAAATGGGGCTGGTGATGGGCTATGAAAATCTCGTTGCTACGGAAGAGCTGAGCGCCGAAGGGATTGCCAGGCTGATAGCCCTTCGGGATTCTACCATGCTCAGCTTTGCGCAGATCAGGGAAAAGTACACCGAAACCATGGACAGCCGGAAAAATCTTGAGTCTGTCCTGGCCGGTTCTTGCTGCATCATGGGCCCCCTGGCTTCCCGGCTTGGCGATACCGAGGCTTCGGCCCTGCTGGCCAACAGCCTCCTCACAGGAAAGGTGATTAATCCCGGCCGGGATCTCTATCTTCTCCTGGGGGCCCTGGCCTGCGCCCTTTTGACCTGCCTCTGTATAATGAGGCTGGGTCCTGTCATGACAGCGGGATTGGGCCTTCTCCTCAGCCTTCTTGGGGGGGCCGGTTTTTCGGCGGCCTTTATCCTTTCGGGCCTTTGGCTCGATCCCCTGGTCCCGGCCGCCGCCGCCGCCTCGGGAACCCTGGTCTCCTTTGCCTGGGCTCTGGGAGCAAAGCGCGGGTTTAACCGGCGTTTCAGCCAGGCCTACGGCCCTTTTGTTCCCAGGCCCTGCCTCAAGCAAATCATACAGGCGGGCAAACCTCTTCCGTCCCAGACCCTGAAAGCGTGGACCGTGGCGGCGGCGGTAAGGAACCCCCAGCTCATGATCCGGGAAGACCGTGAAAATTGCCTTGCCGGCGCCGAGGCTGTGCTTGCGTTTCAGGCTCAAGCCGCGGAACTCTTTAAAAAAGCCGGGGCAATCATTACAGGATGCCAGGGCGATCTGGTACTGGCTTCCTTTGGTTCTCCCCTGGACAGTGCCGCCGCCCATTCGGCGGCAGCGGCTGCCGGTTGTATCGCGGGGATAATCAAAACCCCCGAATGTTCCTCCTGGCGTTTCGGCCTTGACACGGGAGAATGCGCCTTTACCTGGTCGGCCTTATCGGGTTACTCGGCTTTTGGCCGCCCCATAATACGCGCCCGGATTATTTCCAGCCTGGCCTCCCGGTACAAAGCCAGGGTGATTGCCACCGCCGAGCTAAGCAAAGCCCTGCCGGATATTCCTAGCCGGAAACTGGATCTGCTTAAGGAAAAAGACGGTTCCGGCGGGACGGCCTTTTATGAGCTAAAAATCGGCGAATGAAGAACCCGGGAGCAAGCTGCTAGGAGCCTGTGGGCTTGTAGGTTTTCATGGCTTTTTTAGCAAAAAACGCCATGAAAACCACGATTAATGGGCTCCGCGAACCAGAGGTTCGATGGGAGTTTGCAAGGTTTTTTTGAGGCACTGCGTGAGCTTGTAAGGCCCTGCCTTTCCGCTTTATGATAGAAGGAAGGAGCGTTCATGAATATTGATTTTGCCCATTCGGCTTTGCTGGAGATTGACGTTCAGAATGATTTTTGCCCCGGCGGCGCTTTGGCTGTGGACAGGGGGGATAAAGTTGTCCCTCCCTTGAACCGCCTTGCTTCCCTTTTCGCGGAGAGGGGGGGCAAGGTCCTGGCCACTCAGGACTGGCATCCCCGGGATCACGTGTCCTTCGGGTCATCCTATCCGGGGAAGAAACCGGGGGAGGCCATCGATCTTCCCGGCGTCAAGGGGCAGATACTCTGGCCTCCCCACTGCGTCCAGTCCAGCCCGGGGGCTGCTTTTCATCCCGGCCTGGAGCTCCGCGCCGTCCATGTAATAGTCCGCAAGGGCTACAGGAGGGAGCTTGATTCCTATTCGGCGTTTTTTGAGAATGACCGGAAAACCCCGACGGGTCTGGAAGGCTTTTTACGGGGCCTTTCCATAAGCGCCGTTGTCATCGGCGGACTCGCCGCCGACTACTGCGTCCTTTACAGCGCCCTGGACGCCGCGGCCGGAGGCTTTAAGACCATCGTTGTCCGAGACGCGGTCCGGGGGGTCGGCTTCCCCGAAGGGTCGGTGGAGAGGGCCTTCAGGCTTATGGAAGAGGCGGGTGTCCTCATTGCCGCCTCGGAGGAACTATCGTGAGGGGAGGAGAGACAGGCAGGGGGTTTTCAGCTCTTTTTACGGATTTTTATTCCCTCACCATGGCCCAGGGCTACTGGAAAAAAAACATGAACCGGGGGGCAGTCTTCGAGATGTTCTTCCGGCGCCAGCCCTTTAACGGCGGTTTTTCCGTTTTTGCCGGCCTGGGAACCCTGATTGAAAAACTCAAAGCCTTTTCGTTTTCCGATGATGATATTGCGTATCTCAAAAGCCTGGGGCTTTTCGAGGAGCCTTTCCTTGAGTATTTAAGAGGATTTCGTTTTTCCGGCTCCCTCTGGGCCGCCGATGAGGGGACCGTCGTTTTCCCCCAGGAGCCCCTCATCAGGATAGAGGGGGGGATCATCGAATGTCAGCTCATTGAGGGGCTGGTCCTCAATATCATCAATTTTCAAAGCCTTATCGCCACCAAGACCGCCAGGGTGTGGCTCGCCTCGGGGAAGGGATCGGTCATGGAATTCGGCCTCCGCCGCGCCCAGGGGATCGACGGCGCCCTGTCGGCCTCCAGGGCCGCCTTCATAGGCGGGGCCGCCGGAACCTCCAACGTGCTGGCGGGCAGGGAATTCGGCATCCCCGTCCTGGGTACCATGGCCCACTCCTGG
>JAISRW010000007.1 GCA_031273405.1 Treponema sp. | reverse complement strand
GAATTGGGACGTAGGCAAGTGGTAAGCCACCGGGTTTTGGCTCCGGTATGCACAGGTTCGAACCCTGTCGTCCCAGGCTGATTTTTCAGAATTGGAGTATATATGAGTCAGGTTGTTTTGGCGGCCCGGAACCGGGCTAATACGGGATCGGGAGAATCCAGGCGCATACGCCGCTCGGGACGGATTCCGGCGGTGCTTTACGGGCGTTCCGGCCAGGCTGTTGCCATTGATTTGGACGCCAAGGAATTTGCCGGCAGGGTCAAAAACATTTCCGAAAGCACCATTGTCAAGGTGGAAGTGGACGGAAAGGCTTATGACGCCTTTGTGAAAGACACCCAGCGGAATATCATGGACGGAAACATCCTCCACGTGGATTTTTACGAGGTAGAAAGCGGCGTTCTCCTGAGAGCCAGGGTTTCTATACATCTCAAGGGGAATCCTTCAGGCGTCCGGGAGGGGGGAATTCTGGAATTCCCCCTCCACGAAATCGAAGTGGAATGTTTCCCCAAAGATCTGCCCGAGCGGATTGAAGTCGATGTATCGGGTCTGGGGGTGAACCAGTCCATCCATGTTCGGGACATAGTCCTTGCCGACGGGGTAAAGCTCATATCCGCCGGCGATCAGGTTGTGGCCCTGGTGAAGTACGCGAAAGAAGAGGCCGCCGCCGCTTCCACCGCGGAAGAAGCCGCCGCCGCCGCCGCGGGTCCCGCCGCCGCGGAAGGCGAAGCCAAGGACGCCAAAGAGTCCAAAGGCTAGCAGCCGCGGACCTTCGGTCCGATTGCTCTTGTGGGTTTTCATGACTTTTTTGCTAAAAAAGTCATGAAAACCACGATTATTGGGCATCCTTACGCAGTTTGTAAGGTAAAAAATCGCCTGCAAAGCGATTTTTGAGGTTTTATGCGCGAAGCGCAACAAACTGCTAGCAGTTTGTGTTGGAATCGTGGTTACAATTCTTTTGGTTTATCCAGGTACATGGTCTGCGGTTGTAGAGTTTTTTATCCCATAGTACACTGTTCTCATGAATTCTTTTGAGGCGGCGCTTGCTGTTGGCCTGGGGCTTCCGAGACCGGCGGGGACGGTGTTTCTTGCCGCCGTTTCGGGGGGAGCCGATTCTACCGCCATGCTGGCGGGCCTGGCAGCCCTGCGGGACAGGGGAAAATCCGGGGAGCTCCCCTTCGTCCTCCATTGCCTTCACGTAGAGCACGGTATAAGGCCGCCGGAGGAAAGCCGGGCCGATGCCGGGGCGGTGGAGGAACTCTGCGGCATCCTGAAGGTCCCCTGCCGAGTTGTCTCCGCGGCCCCGGGGAGAATAGCCCGGGAAGCCCTCCGGAGCGGAGAGGGCCTGGAGGCCGCGGCCCGGCGTTTCCGCCATCGGGCATGGAACCGGGAGCGCCGCCGCATAGGGGCGGACCGAATCCTTGTGGCCCATACCGGGGACGATCGCCTGGAGACCCTCCTCATGGGGATGCTCCGGGGGGCCGGGCCGGCGGGATTGGCGGCCATGCCCAGGGAGCGGGGGCCCGTCCTCAGGCCCCTTCTGGATTTAAGCCGCGCCGATGTGCTTCGCTATCTTGAAGAACTGCGCGTAAGTTTCCGTACCGATTCCACCAACGGGGATATACGGTTTCTCCGTAACCGGGTGCGCCTCAAGCTCGTTCCCTGCCTGGACGAATTTTTCCCTTCCTGGCGGAAGGGACTCCTCGGCCTGAGCGAAACCCAGGCCCTGAGCGCCGCCTTTTTGGCCGCCGAAGCTCGTCGGCGCATCCTGTGGGAAGCGGACGGAGGCTCGCTAAAAACCGGGGCGGAGGCTTTTTTCGCCGAGCCGGCTATAATCAGGGAAGAAGCCCTGTTTTTGGCCGCCGATTTATTGGCCGCCTCCTGCCGGACCGGCGGGGGCAAAGGAAAGGCGCCGGCCCTGCCCCGGCGGGCGGTTCTGAGGCGGGCTGTTTCCGGTGTTTTAAACAAGGCCGCCGATCTGGGGCCGGTCAGGCTGGAACGGGAAAAGGACAGTCTCCGGGTAAAGCCGCCGGGCCGGGAATGTTTTGACCGGGGATTTTCGCTGTTGATTAAAGCCCCAGGGTCCTATAGGCTGAAAGGCGGCGCTTTTCCGCCCCAGGGAGGACTGGTTTTCGAGGTTCTCCGGCCTGAACGGGAATACGCCGGGGTTTTGGGGAAAAGGGGATTTTTTGCCCGGTTTCCCCTGGTCCTGCGGAGTTGCCGGGATGGAGATTTTATTTTTAAGGCAGGACAGAAGCGCCGCCTTTCTGATATACTAAAAGGGAAAGATCTTCCGGAATGCGGCGTTACCGCCCAGGATCCGGAAGGATGCGCCGCCTTCATAGCTTTAAGGGGAGGGGGCAATGTACTGCTGGTATGCAGGGACAATATTAAGGGAGCCGCGGTATTTGTAGCTGTTTCCGCGAAAGGCTCCGTCGAAATATCCGGGGGTATTGATGTTTGACGATCAGAATAATAAAATTCCGCCTCACCCTAATCCGGGGAATAGCCGGCCTAGCCGTTTTGCCCTGGTTTTCTTTCTGATTATGGTGGTGCTTTTTATCGCCTATTTTTTCCGGGGCAGCGAAAACAATTCCAAGCAGGAGATACCTTACTCGGAATTTATGCAGGCCCTTGAGCGGAACGAAATCAGCGACGTAACTATTCACGAGGATAATACTATCGAAGGGTTCAGAACGATCAATGGCGGGGCGCGGTATTTCAAGACCTTCATTCCCTATGAAGACCCCGGCCTGCTCGCTATTTTACGGAACAAGAATGTCAGCGTATCCGGGGCTGTTGCCAAGATCAGTCCCGTCAGGGTCATTCTGGAAATCCTTCCCTGGCTTATCGGTTTTGGTTTTATATGGTTCATGTTCAGAAACATGCAGGGCGCCGGGAATAAAGCCTTCCAGTTTGGCAAAAGCAGGGCCAAGCGGTACCAGGACGAGGGGAAAAAGATAACCTTTGCCGATGTGGCCGGCCAGAAAGACGCCAAATACGAACTCCAGGAAGTGGTCGCCTTTCTCAAGGAACCTCAGAAGTTTACCAAAATAGGCGCCAAGATCCCCAAAGGGGTGCTCCTGGTCGGCATGCCCGGGACGGGGAAGACCCTCATGGCCAGGGCGGTGGCCGGGGAAGCCGGGGTGGAGTACTTTCATATGTCGGGTTCCGATTTCGTGGAGATGTTTGTGGGGGTCGGGGCCAGCCGGGTCCGGGATCTCTTTGACCAGGGGAGGAAGCATACCCCGTGCATCATTTTTATCGATGAACTTGACGCCGTAGGCCGCACCCGGGGGGCCGGTTACGGCGGCGGCCATGACGAGCGGGAGCAGACATTGAACCAGCTCCTGGTTGAAATGGACGGTTTTGATTCAAAGGACGGGGTGATAATTCTGGCGGCTACCAACAGGCCCGACGTGCTGGACCCGGCTTTGCTCAGGCCCGGCCGCTTCGACCGCCAGGTGATAGTAGCCATGCCGGATATAAAAGAGCGGGAAGATATTCTCAAGATCCATGCGGCCAAAATCCCCTTGGCATCCAACACGGATCTCTCCCGTATCGCCAGGGCGACTCCGGGAATGAGCGGGGCGGATATCGCCAACCTGGTGAACGAGGCCGCTCTTTCTGCCGCCCGGACCGACAAGACCCAGGTGGCGATGTCCGACTTTGAGGAAGCCCGGGACAAGATCCTTATGGGGGTAGCCAGGAAAACCCTCGTTGTGTCGGATAAGGAGAGAAGGATGACCGCCGTCCACGAAGCCGGCCATGCCCTGCTCCATTATTACCTAAAAAACGCGGACCCTCTCCATAAAGTGACCATTGTTCCCCACGGCCGGGCTTTGGGCATGGCCATGTCCCTCCCCGAAGAGGACAGCTACAGCCGCACCCGGGGCTGGATTGAAGATCATATAGCCATCTGCTACGGAGGCTGGGCGGCGGAAAAGATCTTCTACGGCGAAACCACTACGGGAACCAAGCAGGACTTGGAACAGGCTACCGGCATGGCTCGGCGCATGGTCTGCGAATGGGGCATGGCCGAAGAGTTGGGGCCGGTTACCTACGGCCAGGAAGACGAGCCCATTTTCCTGGGCAAGGAGATTGCCCGTCACAAGGACTATTCGGAGGATACGGCCCGGTGCATTGACAAGGCAGTCAAAGAAATACTGGATGAGGCCAGAGGCCGGGTGGATAAAATTCTTAGGACCCACAAGGGAGAGCTTGAAAAGCTGTCCGACGTCCTGCTCAACAAAGAGACCTTGGTGGATGCAGAGATACGCTCTCTTTTGGGCTTTCCTCCCAGAGAAAATCCTTCTTCCCTCACGGGAGCTTCCGGCTTCTAGGAGCCTGTTGCACTTGTAGGTTTTTATGGCTTTTTTCAAGGAAAAATGCCATAAAAACCACGATAAATGGGCTCCTTACGCAGTTTGCAAGGTAAAAAATCGCCTTGCAGGCGATTTTTGGAGGTTTTATGCGCGAAGCGCAACAAACTGCTAGCATGAAACCCAGGCCCCTCTTGGCAGCCTTTGTTTTCCTCACCCTGACTTTGGCCGGCTTTGCCCAAACCACCGTGCCTTTCCCGCCGCCCGATACGGAGGCGGCGGCAAAATACGCCGGCTGGGTGAAAAACGCCATGGACGAGGGACGCTGGTCCGAGGCCCTGATTGTCCTGGAAAGGGCCTCCGACTTTGCCGATGTTTCTTCGGATATTTCCTGGCTTCTTGCCCTGGCCCGTTCGCGGCTTGATAAACCCCGGGGGGAGGTCCTGGAAGCCCTGCAAAAAGCTGTCGATACCGACCACTGGCGCCGGTATAACCGGACGGACGCCCTGTTTATGGCGGCCGAAGTCCTTATTCCCCTGCGTTTTTTTCACGCCGCCCTGGAGATTCTTTCCGGCCTGCCCGAAAACGCGGATACCGCGAGGCTCAGGCTTCTGGCACTCCGGAACGCCGGCTATTACGAACAGTTTCTGGCGGAAACCGGGAAGGCTTTGAACCGTTATCCCCGGGACGCCCGCCTGGCGAGGATCTATCTTGAATACCTGGAAAAGGAATACCTTTACGGAGAAGATTCCTATAGAAAAGATTTCCCTAGGAAAGATCTTCAAAACAGGAACCCCGGGAAACTTGAGTTGGAACTTTTAGATCTGATCCTCAGGCGGCTTCCGGCCCTGCTTGAAGGGGACCGGGAACTTGCCTGGATGGCCGCTCCCTTTGCGGCCGACCCCGAAGACGCCGGCAGAATAGTTGCCGCCTACCGCGCCTCGGGTAAAGCCGCCCCGGCTTCTTTGCCGGCAGCCCTCAAGTTCGGCATTATAGACGAAGACGAGGCCATAGGGGAATTTTTCGCTCCCCCGGAAGAGGGGGAACTCAGCCTGGACAGGGCTTTGATTACGGGAATTTGGGACCAACTCAGGACAGACCGGAGCAGGGTTCTTTTCTGTAGAAACCTTTCGGGCTTTAGCGGTGTTATTATAGAGGACGGCGACAGAGACGGCATAAACGAATCCTGGGTGAACTACAGGGACGGCCGGATACAAACCTCTTTCTTTGATGCAAACCAGGACGGTTTCAGGGAATCGGTGGTTTATTTTGAAGCCGGGGAACCTGCCGGGGCGGAATGGGCGGCGGTTTCACAGTCCTCCTCGGACCGGTCTTATTGGCCCCAGGCGGACGAGGCCGTCAGGCGGACCGCCATACGCTGGGAACGCTACCCGGCGGTGCTGGAAACCCGGCAGTCGGGGATACGGTATATACCGAGGCCGGGGGATTTCTTCTTTTCCCCCCTCAGGTTTATTGAATTGCCCGAGAGTTCCCCTTCCCCGGGAAGCAGCCTCCTCTATCCCGAAAGGGACCCCTCGGCGGCCGCGCTTACCCTGCGGACCCTGATTTCTTTCGCCCTCAGGGTGGAAAGGCCCAGTAGGGAATTTCCCGGGGCAACCGAGACAGTGGATCTTGACGGAACCGTGCCTATACAGGCCAGGGAATATCTGGGGGACCGCCTTGTTTCGGTCACTGATTTTTCCCGCGGCCGGCCGGTGACTCAATCGGTTGATCTCAATCTGGACGGACGCCTGGAAACGACGCGCTTTTTCAGGCAGCCCTCCCCTTCCGGGGGGGAAGGGGGTGATCCCGCCGATCCCTTCGGGCTGTTGGATTATTCTTTGGATTTTGAGTATGCTGATAGTGATTGGGACGGGGACGGCGTATTCGAAGAAAGAGAATATGCCGCCGAGAAGGGAAAGGGAGCCGGAGATGTTTTTGATGAATAAAAAGGTGTTCTTCACAGGTTTTGTCTGTTTAATTCCGGTTTTTATGTCCTGCCATACCCAGGCGAAGGCGGAAAGGCTTTTGGCGCCCCCCAAGCCGGTAAGCGATGTTAGGCTTGATGATATTTCAAAATATACGGAAGAAGATCCCGCCAGGGCAATTCATCTTCTGGGGGTCTATGAGGCGATCTATGGTCCCGAAAGCGTGTATCCTGAGGGGGAAGATCCGGAAATCAGAAGAAGACTCGACGCTTTAAGAGAGGAAGCCTCGGGGAATCTTCTGGCGGCGTATCAAAAAGCCGTGGGAGAAAAACGCTGGTCCGCCGCCGCTTCTCTGGCCCGCTCTCTTTCGAGTCTGGAGATCCGGGCGGAAAACGCCGGGGTGGAGCCTGATTTCATCCTGGAATATGCCAGGCAGCAGCTTGCCGAGGAAAACAATCTGGCGGCTTTTCTTGCCGCGGTAAAGGCTCATGAGTTTAAGCCCCTGGGATTTGAGGACGCCCTTCTTTTTCTCGAAAGGGCGGCGGAAGCACAGCAGCGGCGCACGGCGGCGTTCTTTCTCGATATAATCGACGCAATAATCGATTCATCCGGCGCGGATTCGGGGACGGTTTCCGAGGATCTTCGCCGCTACGCCCAGGGTAGGGACACGGCCACGGACATGATCAAAGGGGTGGCCACGGTCTGGATCGACAGGGGTCTTCGAATAGAGCGGGGCCGGGGATATCCTGACCGGGTGCTGGGTTCCGCGTTTTTCGTAGACGCTTCGGGGCTTCTCATCACCAATTATCATGTGATTTCCAGCGAAGTGGACCCCAAGTACGAGGGGTATTCCCGGATGTATATAAGGATGGGCGATTCTTCCAGCCCGAGAATTCCCGCCAAGGTGATAGGCTGGGACCAGACCATGGATCTGGCGTTGATCAAGGCCGAATATACCCCTGAGTATGTTTATTCGGTGGCCGACAGGATCATCCCCATGGTGGGCGATACGGTTTATGCCATCGGTTCCCCGGGAGGGCTGGAAAAAACCGTTACCCAGGGAATAGTATCCGCCCTGGGCCGCCGTTTCCTCCAGGTGGGGGATGTGATTCAGATAGATGCCGCGGTTAACCACGGCAATTCCGGAGGGCCTGTGGTCGATATGCTGGGCCGCCTGGTGGGCATTGCTTTCGCGGGCATCGAACAGTATCCTGGGCTGAATTTCGCGGTCCCCGCGGAACGGCTCGCCGCCGCCCTCCCGGCGATGATTGCGGGGGGCAGGGCGGAGCGGCCCTGGCTGGGGCTGACGGTAAGCGAGACGAACCAGGGGGCCGAAATCATCTACGTGGCTCCCTCTACCCCTGCCGCGGAGCAGCAGATCCGCGCGGGAATGATTATCAAAAGCCTCAACGGCAGGGATATTAAGGCTCTCCAGGGGGCTTTGATCCCCGCCCTCCAGGACTGCCTCTTCTCCCTCAGCGCCGGTGAGCTTATCACCCTGGAAACCCTTGATGCTTCCGGCGTCCTGACCCGGCGCATACTCCGCACCGATTCACGGCCCGACGTACCCCTGGCGGAGGCCGCCAAAATGGACAGCCGGGAACGGATTGCGGCGCCTCTTTTTGGCATCATACTGGCCCCCGCCTCGGGGAGTTTCTTTTTTTCAACGTATCTGATACAAAAAGTGGTCCGGGGATCCGTTGCCGACGAAGCGGGCCTTTCGGAAAACGATCCCATCACCATCCGGGGCTTTCGTCTTTTTGAAGACGACGGCTATGCCCTGTTGGAAATTGACGTAAAAAAACGCCGCATGGGATATATTGAAACCAGCATGCAGCTTCCGGCCCTGCTGGATTCGCCTGATACGCTTTAAGTAGGAGCCGCGGATCTTCGGGTTCGATTGGTTTTATGCGCCAAGCGCGACAAATTGCTAGGAGCCTGTTGTACTTGTAGGTTTTTGTGACTTTTTGTAGCAAAAAAAGTCACAAAACCACGATTATCCGGCATCCGCGAACTAAAGGTTCGAACGCAGTGTGTAAGGTAAATCGAACCGAAGGTTCGCAATCGCCTTGCAGGCGGTTTTTGAGATTTTATGCACAAAGTGCAACAAACTGCTAGGAGAGTTTATGGGCAAGTCCGTACCGTTTGCCGGGTCAGACAACCCTGATCCGGGGGAAGAATTTAATCGGTTTTTCCCTTCCCGTAATCAGGAAATCTTTGAGAAAACCGAGTATGAGACGGAAGTTCTCAAATTATTCCGCTGCCTCCCCCTGGAATATGTTTCCCCCGAATTCCTGGGCTCCCTTCTGGGGCCGCGTTTTCCCCTGGGCGATACCCTGGCCTCTCTGGCCGCCAAGGGAGCCCTGGTAAGAAACGAGCAAAACGGCAGCTTCCTCCTTTCCCGCCTCTCCGTCCTGGGGGATGACTGCGTTCCCGATGTAAAAGACGGGGCGGCTTTGATGGCCCTGATAAGCGACAATTTGAGGCGCGCCCGGGACAGGAACGACAATTCCGCCCGGCTTAACTGGCTTGATTTTGGCAGATCGGTGCTTGAGAAATTCAAGGGCCGCCGGGACCCGGAGCTTGCCGAATTCCGCCGCATCCTGATAAAAAATTACTCCGATGCCGACCGCCGCGGAGAAGCCCAGGAGCTTATGGAAAAAATCCCCCGTAAAAAATCCCGCCTTCCGGCGAGAGAGAAGAGGGAGGCGGATGCCAAGTATCCTTCGAGCGAAACCTTCCGTTTCCTTCTCCCGTATATTTCTTTTTGCGACGTAATCGTTACAAACCGGGGTTCCGTTGCCGCGGGGCTCCGTTTTGATGAAGAAAATATGTTCGCCCCCATGATAATGGTTCTTGAAGAAGGCTTCCTGGCGGAGGCTGTAATCCGGGCCGCGGAAAACCTGGAGGTTCCGGTGGCGGAAAACGCCATGCTGGCGGGCAATCTTTTTGCCTACGGGAAGCTGGGCGAAACTATCCCGGAGCTTTGTTACCGGGCCGTCGCGTCGGTACTCTCCCGCCTCGGGACAAAGCGGGCCGCCAGGAGGCAGCAGGTTTTCAGGAAAAACGGCAGGGGCCTTATGGTAAAGATCAAGCGGCCTTTCCTGGTGGAACTGGGCGCCGCCGTCCGGTCTTTTATGTACGAAAATCCGGCTCAGGAAAACCTGCTTTTCCAACCTTTAGGGCATATCCGCCGCCGCCTGCGACGGCTTTTGGGTTTTCCGCTGCCGCCTGTGAAGGTGATTCAAAACGAGCGGCTGCGACCCGAGGAGTACCGCGTGCTCTTCAAGGGAATCGAAGCGGGCCGGGGCCGGCTGGACCTGGCCTGGTATTCAGGAGCGGAAAGCGAAAACCCGGCCTCTGCCGCCGGCCATGTTCTTAACAGCCCCGAAAGAATCCGCGCGGCGGCGGCGGCCGGGGCGGGGATCATCGTCCGCCATGTGGAAGAAATCGCCTTGAGGCGGACGCCGGATCTTCTCGGCAGGGACGAAGTCCAGGCCATACTGGACGCAGCGGAGGAAAAATTTCCGGTAGTAACCGGGGAGGTCAAGAATCTGCTTTCCCTGGGGAGCATCAGGGAAATATTGCAAAGCCTGGTAAGCGAACAGGTCTCCATACGCCACATCGAGGTAATCCTGGAAACCCTTGCGGACTGGGGGAATTTCGGCCCTGCTCCCAACGAGGTGATCATCGAACAGATCCGCCAGTCCCTGAAGCGCCAAATTTGCCTGGAATATGCCGACGACGGGCTTACCTTAAGGGTTTTAACCCTGGACTCGAACCTGGATCAGAGCTTCGCGGATCGCGCTTCGGTTCAGGATTCCAAACCGGTCCAGAACCAGGGGGGCTTTTGCGAAGAGTTTATGGACGTTTTTTCCCCGGCGATTCACGGCATGGAGGAACAGGGCCTCCGTCCCGTCATCCTCTGCTCGCCCATGGCCCGTTCTTGGATCAAGGAAATGACCCGCAGGAAATTTCCCGATCTGGCCGTTTTGTCGTATATCGAAATCCCCCCGGATATCAGCGTGGAGCCTGTGGGGGAAATACGCCTTGAGGGCCAGGGGTCCGGTTGCTGAGATGACCGATACCCTGCGGATTCG
>JAISRW010000276.1 GCA_031273405.1 Treponema sp. | reverse complement strand
CTGTTGTTTTTCAAAGAAGCTGTATAACCACTTGAAGGCTTTTGACATAGCTTTCTTTTACATCAATTATGGCTTTGTTTGACGGCCTATCATACTTTCTGGATCACCACCAGAATTTCAATGAGGCAAGCGATTTCCCGGGGTGCCTAATAAATAAACCTAGCCGAAAACATGACAAGGTGTTTATACCCGTTGTATCCTGAGGCATATCACAAAAAACGCGGTAGGCTGGACACGGCTTGGCCGCGTTTTTTAAATTCAGGATACACAATGGAGGATTTATGGGTATTCGGATCGTACCGCTCATTATCGTGGCGGCCTATCTCATCGGGTTACTGCTTATCGGGTATTTAACCAAGCGATTTTTCGTCAAAACCAGTACGGATTTTCTCCTGGGAGGAAGGCGTCTGGGCGTGTTTTTCGTGGCCGCAAGCCTCGCGGCAAACAACATAGGCGGCGGCAGCACCACCGGCGTCGCGGCCAGGGCTTTTTCCGGCTGGGGGCTTTCCGCCGGCTGGTATGTGCTCGCGGCGTCCATCGGGGTTATACCCCTGGCGTATTTTGCCCCCAAAATCCGCCGGACATTGGCCCATACGATCCCCGAAGTCATCCGCACCCGCTTCGGTCATGCGGCCGGAACATCCACGGCGGTATTAAACATCGTCTCCCTGTTCTGCCTTACCGCTTCGCAGATTCTCGCCTCCGGCACGGTCGTGGCCACCCTTACGGGCATTCCCCTTAACGTGTCAATTTTGATCAGCGGGGTCATCATCCTCTTTTACACCGTTCTGGGCGGGCTTATGGCGGATGTCATAAGCGATCTGATCCAGTGGTTCATCATCTTCTTCGGCCTGCTTATCACGATGTTCTTTGTCATAAAGGGCATAGGCGGCTTCCAGGTGCTTGCTGAAAAACTCCCGGCCAAAACGATCAGCTTTACCGGCGTCGGCGCCATTACCATTATCAGCCTGATGATTAATTACTTTTGTACGTTTCTCTCAGGACCGGAAATGATAAGCCGCTTCTATTCCGCCAAGGATGAAAAGGCCGCCCGCGATTCGGCATGGCTCTCCGCCATCTTCATGGGGCTTCTGGCGTTTATTCCCGCCGTTATCGGCCTTGCGGCCCTGGCGATGAACCCCGGCCTGGACGACGGAAAGGGAACCAGCGCCCTCATGTGGGCCACTTCCAGTTACGCGCCCCAGGCTATCATCGGCCTTGTCGCGGCGGCGATCATCTCCGCTACCATGTCCAGCGCCGATACCAACCTGCTCTGCTCTTCTACGATGTTCGTAAAGGACATTTATCAGCAGTATATCGATCCCAAGGTGGATGATAAAAAGATCATCTTCATCACCCGGATCTCAAACGTTGTGGTCGGCCTCGTGAGCCTGTGCGTTGCCCTTTTCAAAATCAACCTGGTGACGCTGAACCTCTTTGCGTTTGCCCTGCGTTCATCCGGCCCCTTTGCCGCCTACGGCCTGGGGCTTACATGGAAAGGAGCGACTAAACATTCCGGGCTTGTTTCCATCGTCTGCGGTTCCCTTGCGGCGGTGGTGTGGCAGATCCTCAAAGAACCCTTCGGGATACTGGCCATTGTATTCGGCTGCGCTGTGGGGGCAATCAGTTTCTGCGCTACCGTGTTTATAGAGAAAGCCGCCGGCGTTGAAGCCGCTCCCAGTCCTTTCCCCAAAGGATGAGCTGTTTTTGAACCGCACGTGCAATCGGTCCGAAGGCCCGCGTAGCGGTTTTACTTTTTTACCATGAAAAACACGGAATGCACGAAAAGCAAAACAACCACATCGAACCGCGGACCATCGAACCGAAGGTTGGCGGTTCGATTTACCTTGCAAACTTCCATCGAACTTCTGGTTCGCGGAGCCCATTAATTGTGGTTTTTATGGCTTTTTTACTAAAAAAGCCATAAAAACCTACAAGTCCCACAGGCTTCTAGGAGTTTGTTGCGCTTCGCACATAAAATCTGAAAAAATCGCCGATCAGGCGATTTTTTACTCTGCAAACTCCCAAAGCAGCCCCGAAAATCGGGATTTTTGTGTCATTAATGACGCAAAATCCACAAGTGCAACAGGCTGCTAGGCTATTCAATCACACCGGGCCTGAGGAGGGCCGCGTTGAGTTTGCCGCAGCGGCAGCCTTCGGCCACAGCCTCCCGGAGGGAAGCGCCCCTGCCTAAGGCGGCGGCCATCCCCGCGGTAAAGGCGTCCCCGGAACCGATGGTATTGAGGGGGTTTGCATCGGCTTCAAAGCTGAATTCTTCCAGTTCCCTCCCCTCGGAATACCAGACCGTCTCGGGCCCCCTGGTGAGGACCAGGCGGGAACGGCATTGGTCATAGAGTTCCCCCCAAATAGTACGGACCCTTTCTTTGACCTCTTCTTTTTTTCCGGCGATTTCGTTTCGATCCACCAGATCCCGGGCAAAGGTAGAGGCAAACTCATAAAGATTGGGTTTTATGATGTCCGGAGCCCAGGGGAGGCTTTGGAGAAGATCCCTGCCCCGCACATCCAGGATAACGGTGATAGAACGGGCCTTGGCCAGCTTGACCATTTCGCCCACCAGGGCGCCTGAAAAACCCGCCGCCTGAGTCCCGGAAATTATCACCCCGGACAGGCGGGGCAGAAGCCGGGCATAGGCCGCAAGGAGCCTCTCCTCGGTCCCCTCCCCTACCCCCTCGGCCTCTTCCACAAGTTCGGTAACGGTCCCCTCTCCCTTATTGATAAGGGTGTAGCAAAAACGGATAGGGCTGGAGCTTTCCACCCATTCAAGATTCAAACCGTCCTGCCCGCAGAGTTCCAAAAAAAGCCCCTTAAAAGCCCCCCCAAGCTGGGTAAGATGGATGCAGTTTTCTCCCAGTTGGGTCAAAACCCGGCTGACGTTGATCCCCTTACCCGAAGCGTCCAGCCGGTATTCGCCGGTGCGGTTAACCCTGTCCGGAATAAGGGAGGAAAACACGAGGGTTTTCTGGAGGGTCGGGTTCATACATACGGAAAGATAACAGGGTTGTTTCATATCACTCTCAGGATATTCCGGCAAATCAAGTTACGCAAGGCAACGAAGGCGCACTGTCAGGGCCGGCGTATGAAAACTTCTCAAATTTTACGCGCGAAGCGCAACAAACTACTAGGATTCCCCGGATCTGAGGAATTGCAAAAGGTCATAGGCGCCCATGCATATCAGGATGCTCACGGCGATACAAAAGGATAAGATCTGAAGGTTCCGCTGGGTGATGTATTGGGGAGCGGCGGCGGATACGACCAAGCCGGGGGAGCTTCTCGATTTTTGAACCCCCTCAAGGCCTACAATGCGGATGAATTTTTCTTCCGAACCGGCAAAACCCTGCTCCCGGGCATAGACCGCCAGGGTATCTCTGTCGTATAGCAAAGAGTCTTTCATAGTTTCAAGCTCCCGGTTGGCCAGTTCCAGGGCTTCAATATTTGCCAATTGCTTATCCCGTTCGTCTTCAAGCTGGCGGTAGGCCGAAAGCCCCGCGGGTCCTGAACTAATCGAAAAACTAACATAAACGACCGCCCCTACCCAAAACGCCGCGAGGTATTTAATCGCTCTCATTACTTCAATTTACGGAACCTTTTACGGAACCTTTAGCCTGATTATTCGTAACTATTCAGCCGCAGCGTGATTTCAGAACTTTTCTTGTTCTCTCGCTCATTGAGGGGCAAGCCCCTTGGGACTAAAGTCCTTTAGCTAAAAGCCCCTCCATTCCACCGATTGCGTTGCGGCAGCGGCGGCGCTATCCCCCGCAGGCGGCTGAATAGTGAGGCTTTCCCAAAACTAACCGAGTTCTGGGAAAAGCTCTCGTTACAAAATTTCTTCAATTTCGGCGAATTCTCAGGGTGAATGTAACTACTCAGGTATATACGATATTTCATATATTTTTCTTGTTCTCAAGTGCATTTAACAAAGGGGCTCCGTCCCTTTCGCTCCAATCGGCTCCATTTCGGGGCTAAAAGCCCCTTCATTCCGCCGATTTCCGCTATCCCCGCATTAGTCCTGAGTACTTACAAGTAAATACGCCGGCCCTGGCGGAGAGCCATTGACAA
>JAISRW010000172.1 GCA_031273405.1 Treponema sp. | reverse complement strand
AAACGCCAGGGACCGGGCCGAAGAAACCCTGCTCTCAGGCGGCATGAAGTTCGAGACCGACAAAGCCGCATCCTCCCTCAGGCGGGCAAATATGCGCATAAAGGTCTGGGAGAGCGCGGGGAAAAATCAAGAAATATCGTAGCCGCCCTATCCAAAATATCCGGCTGTCCCAAAACTCGGTTAGTGCGAACCTACGGTTCGATGGCCCGGCTCTTGGAAAAAGCGGTCAAAAGCCCGCTTTTTCTCCTAAATCTAAGGTTGCAGTTCCAAAATCTGACATTTTGGAACTGCCTCATCTGTCTAAAATTTTACACTTTCCGTCTTGGAGGATACAATGCGGGACATGCTGAATATAACGGCCCATTCGGGCTGTGATGGTACGGAGCAGGATTCAATAGATTCTATCCATGCGGGTATACGGAACGGGGCCGATGCGGTGGAGGTTGATGTCCGCTTGAATTCGGCGGGGGAGCTTATCCTTTCCCACGACCGGGACAAAAGCGGGGTCTACCGGGGTCGCGCCTCCCTGGCCGAGGCTTTCGACCTGGTGATCCGCAGCGGCGGGATAGGGATAAACTGCGATGTCAAGGAGCGGGAAATCATCCCCGCCGTTCTCGACCTGGCCGGACGCAAGGGCCTGGGGCCTGATCGGCTCATCCTTACCGGCAGCGCCGCCCCTTCAACCCTCAGGGAAGCGCCGGAAACAGCAAAAAAAGCCGACCTATGGCTGAACATCGAAGAGGTTGTGGAAGATTACTACCGTACCGGCGCCCCGGTTCTGGAACCCTACCGCAGCCTTATCGGCCTGGATAAAAAGGATTGCGAGATTTTGACGACCTTCCCGTCGGTGGATTTTTTGCTGGACTCCATCGTACGGGACTGCCTTGACCTGGGGGTGCGTGCGATGAACATGCCCTATGAGGCCAAGCTCCTCCCCCTGGTACCCCGTTTTAAAGCCGGGGGAATTCAGGTCTCCCTTTGGACCCTGAACAAGCGGGAAACCCTGGAACGGGCCTTCGGCCTGGGGGTCTTAAACATCACCACCCGGGACACCCTTCTGGCGGCGGCTGTGAGGGAACGGGGGAAGAGCGGGGAGTGAGGAGCAGCCGCGGAGGTTCGGTTCGGCGGAGTATGTTGTCCGCCCAAGGTATTTTGACTCAGGGTATCTACCCTTCGCGGCGAATCAGGGTTGAAATTTTATCGGGTTTCTTTTATTTTACTAGAAAGGGGTTATTGTGCCGGCCGGGATAAAGGGCGGAAGTAAGGTTCTGCCCAGAAAAAAAGAGAAATTCCAGGAACCCAGAGATTATAGGGTGGTTCTTCTCAACGATAATTATACCACCAGGGAATTTGTGACAGAAATCCTGATGCTTATCTTCCATAAAACTCCGGAAGAAGCCCAGCGGATCATGCTCAACGTGCATCATAAAGGAAGAGGCGTTGTAGGGGTTTATTCCTGCGACATTGCCAATACCAAGGCGGACCAGGTTCATGCCATTGCCCGGCAGTACGAATACCCCCTTCGATGCGTGGTAGAAGAGGCCTAGGAGCCTGTTGCGCTTGTACTTGTGAATTCGTCTGTATGGATGATTTGTATAATCGGGATTTTGAGAGTATATTTAATCCAGGGGAGAGATTAAAAACCATGAAGATTTCAGGCCATGTTCAGGCTATAATAAACACGGCGTATAACGAGGCGAAGACCCGGAATCACGAGTACGTCACCCCGGAACATATTCTCTATGCCGCCTTGGCCTTTGACGAGGTCCAGGGGATTCTTTCGGCCTGCGGGGCGAATTTGGATCAAATCAAGCACGGGATGGAAAACTTTTTTGAACAAAAAATCCCCGTCATCTTGAATACTGACCCTATCCAGACCGTCAACTTTCAGAGCGTTATCGAAAGGGCGGTGATGGCCAGCCAATCGGCCCAGAAAGAGACCCTTGATGTGGCGGATATTCTGGTCTCCCTCTACGATGAGGAACGGAACTACTGCGCCTATTACCTCAGGAAAGCGGGCGTGAGGCGTTTCGAGCTCCTCGACGTTCTTTCCCACGGTTACGACGGGGAGCCGGGGGACCCCTTTAACTTCGGCAGCGCCGGCCCCCATGTTCCGGACTTTAACAAATCGCCGCCCTGGCCCGAGGGCGAAGAAGGGGGCAAGGAAGCCGGCCCCGAGGAAGACTTCCCCGATTTGGGCCCCAAGGCAAAACCGGGCAAAAAAAGCGCCCTGGAAAAGTTCGCCACCGAGCTCACCTCCCTGGCCAAGGAAAACCGCCTTGAACCGGTAATAGGCCGGGAGGCGGAACTGGATCGCACCGTTCAGGTCCTGTGCCGACGGCTCAAGAACAACCCCGTCCATGTAGGGGATTCGGGAGTCGGGAAAACCGCCATCACCGAAGGCCTGGCCCAGCGCATTGTAAACGGGAAAGTGCCTCCCACTTTAAAGGATTTTTCCATCTATTCCCTGGACATGGGGGCCCTGGTGGCGGGTACCAAATCCCGGGGCGATTTTGAGGAAAGGATCAAGCGGGTTATCGAAGAGATCCTCAAAAAAGAAAAAGCCATTCTCTTTATCGATGAGATTCACACCCTGGTAGGGGCCGGTTCGGTTTCGGGAAGCGCCCTGGACGCGTCGAATCTCCTAAAGCCCGCCCTGGCCTCGGGGAAGATCCGCTGCATAGGCTCCACCACTCACGAAGAATTCAGCAAGTTTTTTGACAAGGACCGGGCCCTTTCCCGGCGTTTCCAGAAAATCGACATCAACGAGCCCAGCGAGGACGACGCCATAAAGATCCTCCAGGGCCTTAAATCCAAGTATGAAGACTACCACAAGGTCCGCTACAGCGACGACGCCGTGGAAGGGGCGGTCAGGCTTTCGGCCCAGTACATTACCGAACG
>JAISRW010000159.1 GCA_031273405.1 Treponema sp. | reverse complement strand
AAATTGTCCAGCCCCGTCGTTTCATACGCGCCCCTGACCCGGGTAATGACGAAAAGGTTTACCGTCATTTCTATGTCCCCCTTGCCGGCCTTGTTTACCACGCAGGCGCTCATGGTTTCATGATCCAGCTTCCCGAAGGCTTCATAATAAGTTTCGGCCACCTCCTGGGGCAAGAGCCCTATGGTAGTAGGCTTTCCTTCCTGGCCTTTGATAAAGCTCCGAACCCCCAGCAAAAGAGCCAGGGCGGCGATAAAGATCCCCGTTATGACGGCGGTATTCCTGGTTAAAAAGCGGCGGGTGTTAACCTTCAGATTTGTCCGCTTTAGATACTGCTCCCGCTCAAGGCGGATCTTCGCCAGTTCTTCCCCCGCCGGGGGCGCCAGCCAGGAGTCCCGCGAACGGGAGCCGGGGGGGCCGAGGAACCGCGCTATCTCCTCCGGGTCAGGCCGGGGGGCCGCGCCGGGCTTTTGTTTTACCGGGGCAAGGGAGCGGGAGATGAGAGCCGCCAGTTCCCTGTCCAGGCCGGGGGCGGCCAATTCGGGAGGCATAAAGACCCCCTCCCGCATATCCTGGCGGAGGAGCTGGGGATCTTCCCGGTTAAACGGCAGGGCGCCGCAAAAGATCTCGTAGAGCATGATTCCCGCGCCGTAGGCTATCCCTTCAGCGCCTTTAAGATCGGGATGAAGGCGTTCTTCCGCCGCGCTTATGCCCTCCGCCTCCAGGCAACGCTTGGCCAGCCGTTCCGGCGGAAAGAGAAGGGCGCCGGGGGGGAATTCCGCCGCCCCTTTCCGGGTTCTCCCGGTTACGATGAGAACTCCCGCGGGGCTTCCGGCCTCTTCAATAATAAGGGGGCGGGCCCGGAGCCAGTACCGCAGGGCGTCCAAGGCTTCGTCCCTCCTTTCGGGGGAGGCGGTAATATCGGTCAGCCTTTCGCCGGAGAAATAGGGCCCCCAGACAACCATGGTTTTTTGGGCGCCCTCCTTCCCCAGTTCGGCCACCCCCTCGCTCTGCCAGCTTTCGATGTTTCCGACGGCCTTGCCGTCGGCAAGGCCGTCGGGAAAAACCACCCGGCCTTTCTGAGTCAGGAAGGCGGCCATCTTCGCCTGGGCGAAGGATTGGGCGTCCAGGGCGGTGTCAAAACCCAGGACCGGCTTCCCGTTGATTTCGGGAAAGCAGATTCTTTTTTCCGCGGCCGCGATACCGCCCATTAACGGCCTCTCGGGGAATAGAGATACCTGAAGTAATCCATATCCGTCGAGAGGGTTTTGTCGAAGTTGGGCATAGTGACGCGGTAGGATTCTATGGCCCGCCAGAAGTCAAAAAAGTCCCTGTCCCGGTTATAGGCCTCGGCGTAAATTGCGGAAGCTTCGGCGTCGGCCGTTCCCCGTATGGTCTCGGCCTTGGAGTAGGCGTCGGAGAGTATGGACATTTTTTCGTTGCTCATCCGGCCCAGCCATTCGGCTTTTTTCCCTTCCCCTTCGGAACGCCGGGCCTGGGCTATCTGGTTCCTCTCCTTGATCATCCGGGAATATACGCTCTGGGTAAGATCGTCGTTGTAGCGGATCTGGCGGGTTACCACGTCAATCAGATCGATCCCGTACTCGGGAACCATGCGCCTGGAACGTTCGAGTATTTCCGCGGCCAGTTGGCGCCTTCCCTTGACGATGGGTTCCCGGCTGCCTTCGCTTTCGATAGCCGCCGGCAGTTGTTCCAGGGCGACGTTTCCTTCAAAGCCGGAACTTGATTCGGGCCTTTCCAGGATCAGGTTGGAATTCCTCACGGTTTCCCGGAAGTCGTTTTCGGCCACCACGGTTCTCACTTCGGAATCGATGATTTCCGCCAGCTTTTGGTACGCCGCCTCCAGGGTAGAAATGGATTCGTAGAATTTCCGGGGATCCGAGATTTTCCACCGGGCGGTAACATCTACCCAGATGTACTGCTTTTCCTTGGTGAGCATGCTTTTCTGCTCTCCGTCCCAGGCCATGATACGCTTGGGATACCGTATCACTTCGTCAACAAAGGGAATTTTGGCGTGGAGCCCCGCTTCGGTTACTACCGTGGTGAGCCTCCCCATTTGTACGATAACCGCCTGTTCTCCCTCGTCAATGACATAAAGCGGCCCGAGAATCAAAAAGATCATCAAAAGAACGATAAGAACTATAAAAACAGTGGCAAACTTTTTCATTAACGCGCCTCCCGGCTGCCGCCCAGATCCCTCAGGGGGAGAAAATTGTCAAAATCGCGGTCGATGATCACCGTGCCCTTGTCGTTCTTGAAGATCTCCTCGATCATCTCGTAGTAAAGCCGCTGGCGGGTGACTTCCGGCGCCCGGCGGTATTCGTCGTAGACCGAGTTGAACCTGGCCACGTCCCCCCTTGCCCGGTTGACCCGTTCCGCCGCGTAACCCTGGGCCTCCTGGATGAGCTGTTCCCGCTGGCCCCTAGCCTTGGGAATTTCCTCGTTATAGACCTGCTGGCCTTCGTTGATAAGCCGGTTCATATCCTGCTCCGCCTTGTTGACATCGTCAAAGGCTTCCTGAACCGCCGGGGGAGGATCGATGTTCTGGAGCTTGACGGTGATCAC
>JAISRW010000266.1 GCA_031273405.1 Treponema sp. | reverse complement strand
CATGCCAAAGGCGTTTTTGCCGATATCTGTGATGTTTCCGCCGTATACTACCGCCAGGCCGCTAAAGTGCATGAAGGAAGGATCTCTGCCGCCGGCCTTGATGCTTGTCGCGGCATCCGGCAGGACCAGGGACACGATGTACTCCGCGCCGCCGAGGGCGGCTGTGTAGGGGTCAAACTCCGTGCCGCTCATCGCGCATTCGGCAAGGTCCAGGGCCACGTACTTGCCCGCCGCCGCTATCGCCTCCAGGAGCGCCTCCCAGCCGCCATCCGCAAGAGCTATGCTCACCTGCAGCGGGAGGGGGTTTGCAGCGGTAGCGCCCCCGGCGGCGTCCGCAAGATAGTCGCTTATCTCGGCTATGCTTACCAGTTCGCCGCCGCCGTCGGCAAACCATTTGGCATTGAGGGTATAGGCCTTTTCGCTTACCCCGTTTTCCGCCCTCACATTCAGGGTAAAAGCATTGTCCCCCGCTTCCAGGGTCCGGGTAATTTCCACCCCACCTTCAAGAGGCGTCCCGTCCAGATAGAGTTCCGCCTGCGGGTCCGCCGCCGCCGCGCTGAGGGTAAACCCTTCCGCGTCGAAAACCCTAGCGGTGTAGCTGGTTATTGCCGGGTCAAAGCCGGGTTCCAGGGCCGCCGCCCCGCCGTTTATCCGCAGATAGTCCAGATCCGTGTTGAAGGACAGGCACCGGATCACCGGGAGGGGGTAGGGCTCAAACTCCCGCGACCCGTCGGGGCTCGTAAGCTTAAGGGTCAGGCGGTACTCGTCGTGCAGGGCGGCGCCGCGTATGGCCACAAGAACCCTGCGGGAATCCTCCTGCAGGGCGGTACAGACACCGCTTGCCGGCGGCCCTTCATTGACCAGGTCCGGACTAAGGGCGTAGTTCCGGGGATTGTTCAGGGTTACGGCGATAAACGAATCCCCCGGGGCTACGGCCACCGTTCCGTCGGGCTTGATTACCGGCTCCGTCAAGTTGGAGTCGGAAAAGGCCCAGCCCACCGCCTCCGCCCTGCCGGTCTGTTCCTCAAAATGCTCGGTAAAGTTAAAGGGTTCGCAGCCGGCGAACAGGGTAAGGAGGAAAACGGCGCAGCAGGGGAAAAAGCGCTTCATAAACCGGTAATTCCCGGTATATCCGCCGGGCCGGGGGTAATTCCTAGTATTTCTATCGTGTGAAGGGTAACTGCCGAAGAAAGATACATAGAATTTCTCCTTTGGGAATATTAGCAGTATAATGTGTTTTTTCCTCAAAGACAAGAGCAAAAATCGTAAAATCGGCCTATTCAGGGGCATCCCGGCACAGTAGCGCATGACAGGAACGCAGGGGTGACTGACGCCGTTTTTAGCCCTCCCGACTGAATAAGTACCCGTGATGCCTCACGTAAAAATGACACCATGAGGGATACGTGACCGTGATGCCTTGTACTAACGGAAGCTTGGCCTTATAATCGGAGTGATGTTTGACCACTGCATAATCATGGCCGGGGGAGGGGGGACAAGGCTTTGGCCCGCCAGCACTTCCCGAAAACCGAAACAATTTCTTTCTATCCCTCCGGAAGGCAGCTTTTTTTCCGCCGCCCTGGAACGGGCGCTGGCCGCAACTGCCGGGGGCGGCAGGGTTATCATCATCGCGGGCAGGAACCACGTCGACCCCGTTGTCGAAGCCTGCGCCGGTCTCGGCGCCGGGGATAAAAAGCGGCTGGTGCTGATTCCTGAACCGGCGGCCAGGAATACCGCCCCCGCCGTTGCCTGCGGCCTGGTCTACAGCGGCTTGGCCGGCGGCGGGCGGGAGCGGACTATCCTGGTCCTCACCAGCGACCATAGCATCCGGCCCCTTGAGGTCTTTACGGCCGACGCGGCGGCGGCCGCGGCCTTTGCCCGGCAGGACAGGCTGGTGATCTTCGGCATTCCTCCCGGATCTCCCGAAACAGGCTACGGCTATATCGAAACCTCCGGGCTGCTTCCGCCCCCTGAGGCGGCGCCCGGAGAAAACCCCCGGCAGGATAAAAACCGCCGCGATTATGAGCCTGAAGTCTACCGGGTGGTTTCGTTTCGGGAAAAGCCTGACCGGCAAAGGGCGGAAGCGTTTGTCAAGGCGGGCAATTTCTTCTGGAATTCGGGGATGTTCGCCTTCTCTTCACCATTCATGGTTGAGCAGTTTCACAAGAACGCCGGGGACGTCATACTGCCTTTTGATAAGCTCAAGGCGCCGGACGAAAGGTCTTACAAGACCCAAAAAGGCTTGAAGGTTCTTGCGGAATGGGAGGGACTCGAAGCCGCCTACGAAGCGGCCGAAAGCATCTCCTTCGATTACGCGGTGGCGGAAAAATGCGATAGAACCGTTATGGTGAAGGCGGCTTTCCGGTGGGCCGATGTGGGAAGCTGGGACGAGTACGCCCGGCTCGCCGGCGGCGCAGGGGCCGAGGTATACCAAATTGATTCGGAATCGACCTTTGTGGATTCCGATATTCCCGTAGCCCTCTGCGGGGCGGATAATCTGATTGTGGCGGTCCGTTCGGGCAGGGACGGAAGCCCCCCGGCGGTATTGATCGCCGCGAAGGGACAAACCCAAAAGGTCCGCGAAATCGTCGAACAGATCAAAGCCGCCGGACGCACGGATCTCCTCTAACCATCAACCCGACCGTCTAACCATCGACCCGACTATCGACCCGAAGGCCCGCGGACGCCGGAGAACTCACAAATACCGCTCGGAAATCCCCCGGAGCTTATCCTGGATGCCCACCATGGCGTCGGTGAGGATAGGGTCAAACTGGGTGCCCCGGCCTTCCTTGATGATGGCGACAGCCTCCCCGTAAGGCAGCGCGGCCTTGTATACCCGGGCGCAGACCAGAGCGTCGTAAACGTCCGCCAGAGAGGCCAGGCGGGCGGCCAAGGGGATTTCCTCGCCTTTCAGCCCTTGGGGGTAGCCCTTTCCGTCCCAGCGCTCATGGTGGCCGTAGCATATATCTTCGCAGTGCTTTAAATATATCGAAGAATTCACGTCTCCCAATTCCCCGATGATTTCTTTGCCCCTGGTCGTATGGGTCTTCATGATCTCATATTCTTCCGGGTCCAGCCGGCTGGGCTTGAGCAGTATTCTGTCGGGAATAGCTATCTTCCCCACGTCGTGGAGGGCCATGGATTTGACAATGATGTCGGGCTGGAGCTTGATCAATGCTTCGGCATAGACCGAACCGGCGCTGATAAGCCGGCCGGCCAGGGCTTCCACATAAAACTGCGTCCGCTTGACATGTTCGCCGGATTCAAAATCCCGGTGTTCAATGACATTCGCCAGGCCCTGGAGGGCGTTGTCCAGGGTTTTGGTAGCTTCCGCGGTCTTTTCGGCCACCATTTCCTCAAGACTGTCGCTGTAGTTTTTTAAGGCGATCTGGTTTCGGACCCGGAGCTTGACGATTTCGGGGAGGAACGGCTTATTGATAAAGTCCACCGCCCCGGCCTCCAGCAGTTCGCTTTCCGAATCGTTTTCCGCGGTAATGAAGATGACCGGAATCCGCTTGAGGGCGTCGTCCGCCTTGAGGATGTCGAACATAGCCCGGCCGGTCATTTCGGGCATCATCACGTCAAGGAGAATAATTTTAGGCAGCACCGGGGTTTCCCGCAGAACTTCCAGCGCCTGCCTGCCGTTGCCGGCGGTGAGAATTTGATAGTCCGTCCTCAGAATTTCTTCGAGGATCATGACGTTCATGTCGACATCATCGACCACGAGAACCGCCGGAATTTTCGAATCAAGGTCAAGCATTTTGGGCAATCACCTTATCAATTTCCGCTAATGTGGCGGCATAGCACGTATTGAGCCTTTCAAGGGATTCGTTTTGTAAGGCCCTGCTTTTAATGTGGGCTTCTACCTCCAGGGATTGTTGATAAAGCTCGGTCAACGAGAGATTAGCGGCGATGCCCTTGAGGGTATGGACCGAGGTCTGGGCTGTTTCCCAATCCTGGGCGGCGGCCGCGGCGTTAAGCCCGGCCAGATTGGCATCGTCTTTGAATTTCGCCAGCAGCCTTATATACAGCTTGACGTTGTTCATGACCCGTTTTTTCCCCTCCGCTTCATTCAGATAGACAACACCTTCGTTCGCATCAGACATATTCGGCCTCCCTCAGCAGAAATGCGCTTTTTCAAAACCTTGAATCAACACCGTAGGGCGCGCCCCGCTGCGCTCCGCAGGCCGGCAAACCCCTTCGGTACGTATCAATACTACACGGGATAGGCTGAATTTGCAATATTGATCGAAGCTTCTCCAGGGAATTTAACCCCC
>JAISRW010000260.1 GCA_031273405.1 Treponema sp. | reverse complement strand
CGGCGGCAGGGAAGCGGCAAGCTCCTCATAGGCCCGCTTCATGGCCAGGAGGCTGGCGTTGAGGATGTTTATTTCGTCAATTTCAACGGCCGAAGCCCAGCCTATGCCCCAGGCAAGGGCCCGGGAGCAAATCAGGAGCCGGGCTTTTTCCCGCTTTGCCGGGCTCAGCTTCTTGGAATCGTCGAGGATGCCGAGAATATCCGGGGGGAAGCCACCGCCCAGGATCACCGCGGCGGCGCAGACAGGGCCGGCCAGGGGCCCCCTCCCCGCCTCGTCGAGGCCGCAGATCACCCCTGGTTTTCTCCCTGGAGGATCTTCAGCACATCCCTAAGCTCCGGGTCCTGGGCGTAGTAGTTTTCTTCCAGTTCCTCCGGGGCAAGGCCCACAAGCTCGTGGCTCAGGTAGTGGATCCAGATATCCTCGTCCTCTACCGAAAGCTCGTGCTTCCGGCACCAGTAATCGGGCTGGATAGGGTACTGCTCGTCTTTGTTGTAAAAATACTTGTAATCGTGGACCGCGACTTTAAGGTCTTTCCGGGGAATGCCCCTTTCCATGATGATCTCCGCCAAATGGTTGATGGTCTGGCCTGAATCGAAAATATCATCCACCAGAAGCACCTTGTCCCCTGTCCTGAGGGCATCGGGCGGGTACGTCCAGCCCTCCACCTTCACCTCGTCCGCGGTCCCCACCCCGGTATAGGAACGGGCCACCACGGCGGCGTAGTAAACCGGCCGGGAGCGGCGCTGGATGATTTTGAAGTACTCGCTGATGACATTGCCCAGGTAGGCCCCGCCCCTGAGGGAGGCGTAAATAACGTCGGGGATAAACCCCTCGTGATAGATCCTGGCGGCCATTTTTAAGGCATTGTTCCGTACCCTATCGTAAGGAAGAAATTCTTTTTTCATATAAATACTCTCCTGCCTGCGTTTTCGCCTTTAGCCTTTGAACGTAAGGTTCGCGGGAGCCCTGAAAAAACCGAAGAGGCTGCCGCAGAAGCCCCCAGCAATGTGGGCGAACTCGGAAATTCTGTTATCTTCAAAAGAAATAAAAAGCTCCCTCCCCAGATAAAGGACCAAAATCAGAATAAAGGTAAGGGGAATCTCCCCCTTGCTGAAATTGGTAAAAGAAGCTAGCAAGATCATCATAAACACCACCCCGCTTGCCCCCAGGAGATTGGAGGAAAAAAAGAGGGCGTTCAGGATTCCCGTAACCAGGGCGGTGATGATAATCATCACAAGAAGGGAAAAGGAGCCGTAAAGCTCCTCCAGGATGGGGCCTATGAGCAGGATGATCGAAAAATTTGAAACCAGATGGGTCCAGGAAGCGTGCCCCATGACATGGGTAAAAAGGCCGGCCCAGCCGCGTATTTCGGAGGGAGAAAACTCATGTTTTCCGGGAGCCACAAACCACTGTTCCGTCAGGGAGGGCAGCAGGGTAAGGGAAAGGATGAGAACGGCGGCGCTGAAAAAGGTATAGGTCAAAACCGTGGGGGCATTGTACTTAATCCTCATAAGGCAAGCTCTATCTCCACCGGACAGTGATCCGAACCCATAACTTCCGCCCGGATGAAGGACGATTTAACCCGGGGGAGAAAGGCGGGATCGACGCAGTGGTAGTCAAGACGCCACCCCACATTCCGTTCCCTGGCGCATTGCCGGTAAGACCACCAGCTATAATGCCCCCCCTCGCCGGGGTGGAAATAGCGGAAGGTGTCGATAAAACCCGCCCCGGAACCCGCCCCCAAACCCACCCCGGTATACTCATCCATCCAGGCCCTTTCCTCAGGAAGATAGCCGGCGTTTCCTTCGTTTTCCCTGGGCCTGGCCAGATCGATGGGGGTATGGGCGATGTTAAAGTCTCCGCAGAGAATAAAATGCCGCCTCTTCTTGACCATGCCGACGCAGAGATCCATTATGGCGGCGCAAAACCTGAGTTTATAGGGAAGCCGCGCCGCGCCGTCCTGGGAATTGGGGAAGTAGGCCGAAATGAGGGTAAAGTCCTTGAATTCCACCTGGAGCACCCTGCCCTCCTCGTCGAATTCGTCTATCCCCAGGGGTTTTACCGCCTCAGGCTCGATCCTGCTGTAGATCGCCGCTCCCGAATAGCCCGGCCTTTTGGCGCTGGCCCAGTAGGCGAAGTAGGGCTTCCCCTGTTTATCCCTTATTTCCAGCAGTTCCTGGGAAAGCTGCTCAGGCCGGGCCTTGGTCTCCTGTATACAAACCATGTCGGCCGATTCGTTTTCCATCCAGGAGACAAACCCCTTTTTCTCCACCGCCCGGATTCCGTTAACATTCCACGATAAAATACGCATCAAAGAAAGTATACGGCAGAGAGCCAAGGCACGGCAAGGGAGAAGGCGGCCGGGTAGAACCGGAGGCGCCAATTTTCGGACCCCATGTCCCCGGCATCCGGTTCCTCCGTATTGTTAAAAATACCGTGATGGTATAAATTATCAGTAGAGCCGTTCCCGACCCGGTGAGGGCGAACCGGGGGTTCGACGGTTCGAGGGAGATGGCTCTCCTGAACTAACAGCACAAAGGAGCCGGAATTGCCCAGGGAACAGATTGCGCCGACCAAAAGCAACCTCATCCGCGTAAAAGAGCGCCTCGACACCGCCCTGGAGGGTTACGATCTCCTGGAACAGAAACGGGAAATCCTGGTAACAGAGCTCATGGCCAAGGTGGAGCAGGTAAAGATCCTGGAGAGGGATCTGGACGCCCGGCTCGCCACGGCCTATCCCTGCCTTAAACGCATGCTTGTGGCGGCAGGCCGGGAGCGGGCGGAAAAACTTTCCCGGAACATACGGTATCAGTTTGAATTGGTCGAAAAGAGGGTAATCGCCGCGGGAATGAGCCTGCCGGGGCTGGAAATCAGGCTCCCCGACGTGGAACTTAAGTATTCCCCCGCGAATTCATTTGCCGAATGTGACGAAACCGTGTTAGAATTCTTTGGATTATTGAAGATACTGACCGAACTGGCGGCGGTGAGAACCATAGCCTGGCGTCTCGCCCGGGAGGTCCGCAAAACCCAGCGCCGTGTCAACGCGCTGGAAAAAATGGTCATCCCTACCGCCAGGGAGACCAAAACCTACATTGAATCAGCCCTTGAGGAGAGGGATCGGGATGCTTTCTTCACAAGCAAGCTGTTAAAAAGGAAGGCCGGCAAGGAATGACGAATCCGCTTTTTTCCAACATAGTGGTTGCGATTACAGGATCTGACGCTTCTATTTTGGCCGCCAAATATGCCATAGTATTGGCAAAGGTCTATCGCTGTCGTCTTTCGGCGGTCTATGTGGTCGATACCGCCACGATACGCCAGCTTACCCTGAGCAAAATATTCATCCAGGAAGAGAGCCAGGATTATGAGCGGAGCCTTGAAGCCAACGGGGAGCGTTATCTCTCTTTTGTGGAAGAACTGGCCCGGGCCAAGGGCATAAAGATCGAAAGGGAGATACGCCGGGGGGCGATTTATACGGAAATTCTGGCCGCCGCCGATGAAAAACGGGCGGATCTCATCGTGCTTGGCGGCTGGGGAAAGGACGGAAGCGCCCGGGACATAATCTCCCATTCCCACAAGGAGATTATGGTCAACGCGAAATGCTCTGTTTTGCTTGCCAAAGAGCCCAAAATCGATCATATTTATAAACAGGCCTGACGGGGCCTAGCAGTTTGTTGCGCTTCGCGCATAAAACCTCAAAAAACCGCCTGCAAGGCGGTTTTTTACCTTGCAAACTGCGTAAGGAGCCCGTTAATCGTGGTTTTTAAGGCTTTTTTAGCTAAAAAAGCCTTAAAAACCTACAAGTGCAACAGG
>JAISRW010000205.1 GCA_031273405.1 Treponema sp. | reverse complement strand
TGAAAAAACTCCGCGTTCAAAAGATCGCGGGTCAAAGTATCCTCTTCCCTGTCACCCTGGAGCAGCGGAGTATTTACAATGCATTCTCCATAAAACCTCCGATGTTGTCATAAAAAATCCGGGATTTTAGGTTCATAGTATCATCTTTTGTCCTCATTGTCATTTCTCGTTCCTCTATCCATCATACTTTCTGGATCACCTCCCAACTGGGTATTAACCTGGTATTTATTCCGCCCTATTCTCCCAATCTTAACCTCATAGAACGTTTCCGGAAATTTGTAAAAGGCAAACTGCGTTCAAGGTACTATAACCAATTTGAATTGTTTCGGGAACAGATTGATTCGATAATCAACAGTGTGGATAATCTTAACAAAGAGATTGCGGACAGACTCATTGGCGAAAAAGTTCAGTTATTCGATGATCTTATTGCTGTCAATGAAAATGCCTTCAAGTGCAATCAGGAGGCTGCCTAAATGTTTTGGTAAATGTATTCACTCTTTAGTATAAATCGAACCGAAGGTTCGCAATCGCCTTGCAGGCGATTTTTGGAGGTTTTATGCGCGAAGCGCAACAAACTACTAGCGGTCAATTAAGCGGTCAAATACCGCTTTGGTGTTTAGTATGTCGATCATACTATTATGGGCGCCCTCGACACTGATACCCAGATGGGTACAAACCTTCTCCAATTCAATGCTGGGCAAATTGAGTTTTCCGGCAATGCGGTGGGCTTGTACCAATTGCATGACATCGCAATACATATAATCAAAATACTGGTAAAAAAGCCCTTTCCTCGTCCCCGCGGGTTTATGGCGCGCAAAAAAAGCCTTCAGGAAATATATGTCAAAGGGTATATTGTACCCGGTTATGGTCAGCCGGTTTTCCGCGAATTGCCGCAAGTCCTCAAGGAGTACGCTGTATGGTTCCGTTTCCGGCGGAAGGGACCGTATTTTTGCCCGGGAATAGCCGTGAATTTTTTCGGCCTCTTTTGTAAATTCAAACCCCTCATAGTTGTCTGGGCACATCTCCAGGGTACGTTCCAGGAGGATTTTGTTGTCCGCCTCAATAAGATATGATATTTGAAAAGCAAAGTGTTTTTTCGGATTAAGACCGGTGGTTTCAGTGTCTACCCAAAATCTTCGTGTATACATGGTATCTCCTTTCCGCTGCCTTTAAACCGCGTATGCCGAAGGGTACGCACGGCAACGGCGGAGTATAAAAAGGTTTGTGCGGCCCGTGGCGTCGGCGGTTATGAATTCAGCCGGGAAAGCCGCCGGCAGGCTTCCTCCACATCCGGGCGGTGTCCGAAGGCTGAAAAGCGGATGAAGCTTTCTCCCGCGGGGCCGAAGCCGGAGCCGGGGGTGGTGACCACCCGGCATTTGTCGAGGATTTCGGCGAAGACCTCCCAACTGTCCCTGCCGGGGAAACGGGCCCAGATGTAGGGCGAGTTGCCGCCGCCTACGCATCCTATGCCCAGCTTTTGGAGGGCCTCGCGGATGAGCTTCGCGTTCCCCAGGTAGAAGTCCGTGAGAGCGCGGATTTCCCTGAGGCCGTCGCCGTCAAGGGCCGCAAGGCCCCCCGCCTGGGCTATGTTGGAGGCGCCGTTAAAAACAGTGGCGCAGATTCGGTTCCAGTCGGCGTTGACGCTTTCGCCGCCTGAGTATTTAAGATCCATGGGAACCACGGACCAGCCTAGGCGCACTCCGGTAAAGCCCGCAGGCTTGGAAAAGGAGTTCACCTCTATGGCGCAGGTCCTGGCCCCTTCGATCTCGTAGATGCTCTTGGGCAGGGCCGGGTCCCGTATGTATTCGGCGTAGGCAGCGTCGAAGATGATGACGGACTTTTTCTCTATGGCGGCTTTTACCAGGGCGCCAAGCTGTTCCCGGGAAGCAACCGCGCCGGTGGGGTTGTTGGGGGAGCAAAAGTAGAGAAGGCCGCTTTCAGGAAGCAGGGACAGATCGGGGAAATAATCGTTTTCCGCCGTGCAGGGGAGGTAGCTTATCCCCCGGTAGCCGTCCCCCGCCCAGGGCCCGGCCGCGCCTATGAGCACCGAACCGTCTACATACACGGGGTAGGACGGGTCCTGCACGGCCGCCGGCGTTCCCGCGCCGAAGAGGAGCTGAAGCCGGCCTATGTCGCATTTGGCCCCGTCGGAGATAAAGACCTCGCCGGCGGAGAACGCTCCCTTGTAAAACACCGAGGAAATTTTCTCCCTCAGTTCCAAAAGCCCTTCGTCCTGATAACCCGAATAACCCTCGACTGTAGCCAGAGCTTTCGCGCCGTTAACGAGGCCCGCGTCAATGTGGGGCAGGATGGGCTCGGTGGTGTTCCCTATTCCCAGGCTGATGATGCGGCGCTCCGGCTCCGCCGTTTCGGGATGGGCCGCGGCATATTCCCTCCGCCTCCTGGCGATCTCCGGGAAGAGGTAGCCCGCCTTGATGTTCGCTATACATGGATTCCGCTTTATCATGGTTTCTCCTTAAAAATCAAAGAAATTTAACCACAGACCTCACGGACGACACGGACAGGAAAGCGGGGAAGTCTGAATTTTCCGTGTGGTCAGTGTGGTCCGTGGTTATCTTCTATTTAAAATCCTTCGCTGCAGCCAGATCCAGCGTGGCGAAGTAGTCGTCTATCGTCTCAGGGCGGCGGATCTGCAGGATTGAGCCGTCGGGCCGCAGGAGGAGTTCGCCGCAACGGAGCTTGCCGTTGTAGTTAAAGCCCATGGCCCGGCCGTGGGCCCCGGCGTCGTGGATCACCACGAAGTCGCCCTGCTCGCCGGTTTCGATTTTCGGGAGCTTCCGCTGGACGGCGAACTTGTCGTTGTTTTCGCAGAGGCTCCCTACCACATCGTAGGTCTCCGCGGCCGGCGCGTTCTCCTTGCCCGGTACGGTGATGTGGTGATAGGCGGTCTTGTAGAGGGCGGGCCGCATAAGATCGGCCATGCAGGCGTCGAGGCCTATGTAGTTCCGGTAGATTTCTTTTTTGTGGATCGCCCTGGCGACCAGCCAGCCGTAGGGGCCGGTGACGGGTCGGCCGTATTCGGTGTGGATGGCCATGCCGTCAAGACCGGCGGGTTTCAAAATTTCATCGTAGATTTTTTTAAGCCCCCCGGTCAGGGCTTCCCAGCTCACTTCTTCCTGTTCGGGCCGGTAGGGGATGCCCAGGCCGCCGCCGGGGTTGACAAATTCCAGGCTGATCCCGCATCTTCCTTTTATTTCCACCGCCAGCTCAAAGAGAATCCGCCCGGTCTCAAGGTGATAGTCAAGGCTGAGTTCGTTGGAGGCTACCATGGTATGGAGGCCGAAACGCCTGACTCCCCGGGCTTTGAGAAGTTG
The DNA here is from genome assembly GCA_031273405.1 of Treponema sp. The sequence goes on along the minus strand of JAISRW010000205.1, from coordinate 8,792 downwards.
GTAGCCCTCAAAGAGCTGTTCCCTGGTAAAGCCGTACTTGGCTTCTTCGGGATTCCCGATTATGGCGTTCCCCTCCTTGAGGGGGCCGGGGTTATAGCGGCAGGAAACCAGTTCCGGAAGGCCCGCGGTTTTTTCAAGATAATCGATATGGGTAAAATCGTCCAGATTGATGACGGCCCCCAGTTCCCTAGCCTTGATATATTCCCGGGCCGGGGTCTCATTGGAAGTAAGCATCAGTTCTTCCCCCTTCATCCCCGCTATGTCCGCCAGGAGAAGCTCGGGCAGGCTGGAACAATCGGCCCCCAGACCTTCTTCGGCGAGGATTTTGAGGACAAAGGGGTTGGGCAGGGCCTTTACCGCGAAGTGTTCTTTGTAACCCGGAAACACCGAAAAGGCCGCCCTGATCCGCCGGGCGGTTTCCCGTATCCCCTGCTCATCGTAGACGTAGAAGGGGGTAGGGTATTGTTTGACCAATTCTTCAAGCCGCGCCTTTGATAAAGGAAACTTCTTTTCGCTCATGTTGACTCCTGTGATCTTCATCTTGCCATTTTTTCCTATTCAATTCAAGGTCCCGCATTGCGCGGCAATTTTACTTTTAGCCGCCCCTAGCAGTTTGTTGCGCTTCTTGCGTAAGTTATAGTATAAATATTCACGAATGTGAGTATTTATACCTTGGAAACTGCGTAAGGAGCCCATTAATCAGGATTTTCTTGTGTGAAGATTTCAAGCTTCTTCATGAAAGGGCCGCTTCCAGCCCTCAATGGGGCTGCCCTACCGGCGTTTGCCCCTTACCGGGGGCTTTTAGCTCATTTTCAGGGTATATAACCGCTTGAAGTTGTATGCCAGGAACACCAATTCCCATTCAAGATTCACCTTTTCTAGCCCCCCCTCAGCAGAAATTGACGGAATCCCATCGCCTGCTTGATTATCCCGAATACCGGCTCTGCCGTCTCTTTCCGCTTCTTGTATACGGCTTTGCCTTTGTCCGTCTTCAGTTTCTCCGCCGTCTTCTCTTTTACGGTCGCCTCCGCGGCGGGGACCGCAGGCGGCGGATGATAGAGGAAGTGGAGGGCGAGGTAGAGGAAGGGTATAACCTGCAAGCCGGCAGGAAAGAGTAGGCCGCGAGCAAGGAGCACCCGGCGCGGAATGAACAATTTGAGTATATCCTTCTTTGCCGCGAACCGCGAACCTGCGGTTCGTTGTGGTTTTTTATTTTTGGAGATTGGCAACCAATCATCGAGTTGTGGGTCAAAAATAGCGCTCTGCGGCGGGGTTGTTTACATCTTTGAAAACTATCCCCGTTAAACCCGGTTGTTTAGAATGTTGCGCAAGGCGCTGGCGCTTCCGTTATGGGACTGTACAAGGGCGATGTCTTTTTGCGCCGCTGTTTTCTTGGCGATTTTGACCATCTCGTGAGAAACAGGATTGGTAAAAAGAACAATCAAATCCGGGTTTCCTATGAGACACTCCAGATTATTTGCCGCCTGGGTATAAATTTTTGCCTTACAGCCATATTTTTTACAAATATCCCTGTATTGACAGACCATCCGGTCATGCCCCCCTATGATTACTACACTCATGATATAACTCCTTAATTGTTAGATTAAACTTACTTTATGTTATACTTGAATAACAAAGATTGTCAAGGAAAATACGCAATTTCAACGGGATAAGGCTGCTTTCCCAAAACTGAAGTTTTGGGAAAGACTCTAAATACACGGGAATACGTACTATGCAAACTGCGCTCGAACCATTGAACCGAAAGTTCGCATCCGCCTTGCAGGCGGTTTTTTTACTCTGCAAACTCCCAAAGCAGCCCCGAAAATCCACAAGCGCAACAGGCTGCTAGGCAAAATCGCGAATATTCATTATTATCGAACAATGTTTGCCCAGCAGTTGATCAACGGCCTGACTATAGGTACTACCTATGCCCTGGTAACCATAGGTTTTACCATGGTCTACAGCGTTTTGGAGCTGGCTAATTTTGCGCATAGTTCTTTTTATATGCTTGGCGCCTACCTTTCTATGACTACCCTGATGAGCTTTGGCCTGTCGCGTCCTGTTTTTCTTCTGGGGCTTGTCGTTTCCGTGGCGGTCTGCGGCGCCTTGGGCGCCCTCATGGATCGCTTTATCCTCAGGCTTATCAGAAACCGCGCCGAGTCGGATGTAACCGCCATGCTCTGTACCGTCGGCGTCCAGACCGCCATAGATAACAGCATCCTGGTCATTTTCGGTTCCGAAACCAAACCCTTCCCCAATGTCATATCCGCCACAAAGATTACGGTGGGCGGCGCGGTTGTCTCCTATACCCAGATTATCATCCTCATAACCGCGGTGATCCTTATGGTGGGCCTTTCGGTCTTCATTTATAAGACCAAGATGGGATCGGCCATGAGGGCGGTCTCTCAAAACCTGGACGCCGCCAAACTCATGGGGATCAATACCGGACAGGTGGTAACCCTGACTTTTTTCATTGCCGCAGGCATTGCGGCCATATCGGGAACCTTTGTGGGTTCCTATTACCAGGCCAATGACATCATGATGTCCGCCTCGGTGGGGAGCAAGTCTTTTGCCGCGGCGGTTCTTGGGGGAATGGGGTCTCTGCCGGGGGCCGCTCTGGGCGGCGTCATCATCGGACTGGCGGAGACCATGGTGGCCGGCTACGTAAGCTCCGGCTTTCGGGACGCGGTGGCCTTCCTCATCCTTACGGTGGTGCTGATAGTGAGGCCCCGGGGCTTCTTCGGCCAGAAGCAGGTGATCAAAGTATGAAAGCCGGTCTTTCGGAACTGGGAAACAGGATCCTTGCCGCCTGGGCCATGAACCAGAAACGGGTTACCCTGGGGGCACTAATCCTGGCGGCCCTTATCCCGCCGCTTTTAAACAAACCCTACATCACTTCCATCGCCATTAACTGCATGATTTTTACCACCCTCTGCCTTTCCCTCAACCTGATAACCGGCTTTATGAACATCACCTCCCTCGGCCACGCGGCCTTTTACGGGGTCGGCGCCTATACCGCGGCCATCCTGTCCACCCGGCTGGGCATAGGTTTCCCCTTCACCTTCATTGCCTCCATGGTTACCGCCGCGGCGGCGGGCCTGCTTTTGGGGCTTCCCTCCCTCCGCATCCAGGGCCGCTACCTGGCCATCATCACCCTGGGGTTCTGCGAAATCACGAGGATCATCGAACTCAACTGGATGAGCCTGACCAGGGGCCCCCTGGGCATTCCCAACATCCCGGGGATCGTCGTCTTCGGAACCAAGCTCAGGCCCATAGAGCGTTACTTTGTCGCCCTTGGCATGGTGGTTTTTACGGTCTACGTGATCCATTCGATAATAAATTCCCGTATAGGCAGGGCGGTCGGCGCCGTCAGGGACGATCAGGTGGCCGCCGAAGTCAGCGGGGTGCCGGTGTTCCGTTATAAGCTGCTCATCTTTTCCATCTCTTCGGCCTTTGCCGGTCTTGCCGGGGCGTTTTATGCCCATCATATTTCGTTTATCGATCCCAAGGGCTTTTCTTTTGATCAGTCCATACTGTACCTGGGGATGATCATCCTCGGAGGCATGGGGAGCATACCGGGGAGTATCATAGGCGCCCTGGTGCTGACCATAATTCCCGAATTGATGCGGGGCCTCATGGAATACCGGCTTATCATCTACGGCCTGGTGATTGTGGTGATGCTGATAATCCGGCCTTCGGGAATCTGCGGCGGTTTTAACCTCAAACATATAGCCCAGCGCGGCAGGTTCGCGGAAGCAGCGGCGAAGGGAAACCATGGCTGAACCCATCCTCAGTACCGTCAAAATTGTGATGAACTTCGGGGGCCTTGTTTCGGTAAACAGGATGGATTTCGATCTTTATAAAGGCGAGATCCTGGGGATCATAGGGCCCAACGGCGCGGGTAAGACCACCTTCTTCAATGTGCTTACGGGGATCTATAAACCCAGCCTGGGAACCGTCAGTTACCACGGCAGGGATATTACCGGCAAAAAGCTCCACGAAATCACCGCCCTGGGCCTGGCCAGGACCTTTCAGAACATACGCCTCTTTCCCCACATGACGGTGCTTGAGACGGTTATGCTGGGCATGCACACCAGAACCAAATCCGGCCTCCTGGACGCCCTCTTAAGAACCCCCAGGCTCAAAAAAACCGAAAAGGAATCGGAAACAAAGGCCCTGGAGCTTCTCAGGCTTACGGGGCTGGACAAGTACCGCTACGAATACGGGACAAGCCTTCCTTACGGGATGCAGAGGCGGCTTGAGATAGCCAGGGCCATGGCGTCGCGGCCCGAGATTCTGCTTCTCGATGAGCCCGCGGCGGGTATGAACGAGCAGGAGACTTCGGATCTTTCGGCTTTTATCAAAAGTTTGAGGGACATGGGGTACACAATCATCCTGATCGAACACGACATGCGTCTGGTGATGGACATTTGCGACCGTCTCTATGTGCTCGATCACGGCATCATGATAGCCCAGGGAAAGCCGGCGGAGATCAGCGCCAACCCCCAGGTCATCGAAGTATACCTCGGGAAGGAGGAGTAGATGGCGGTGCTGCTGGAAGTGAAGGATCTGTCCGTCAGCTACGGGGTGATCAGGGCCGTGAGGGGTATAAGCTTCAAGGTGGAGAAGGGGGAACTGGTGACCCTCATCGGGGCTAACGGCGCGGGGAAAAGCACCACCATGCGGACCCTGGCGGGGCTCATCAAGCCCAGGTCGGGGGCTATACTCTTTGACGGCAGGGATATTACCGGCGCACCGCCCCACCTGATCGTCAAGTCGGGCATATCCCTGAGCCCCGAAGGCCGGCAGGTTTTCCCCAGGATGAGCGTAGAATCTAACCTGGAGATGGGCGCTTTCTGCGCGTCCAGGGAAGCCTTCAGGCGGGGGCTGGACCAGGCTTACGGCCTTTTCCCCGTTCTCGCCGAAAGACGGCGGCAGACGGCCGGGACCCTCTCGGGGGGCGAGCAGCAGATGCTGGCGGTTGCCCGGGCCCTCATGTCGGAGCCCAAGCTGCTCATGCTGGACGAGCCTTCCCTGGGCCTGTCGCCCATACTGGTGCGCGAAATTTTTGAACTCCTCAAGCGTATAAGGAGCATGGGGACCACCATACTTCTGGTGGAACAGAACGCCAGGATGGCGCTGAAAATCTCGGACCGGGGTTACGGTCTTGAAACAGGGGAGATCGTTTTTTCCGACACCGGAGAAAAACTTCTGGAAAGCCCCCGGGTTATCGAAGCCTATCTGGCCGCATCCAGGGGAGGAAAAAAACCAACCGCGTAACACGGGTCATTTAAAAAAAGAGAGCCTGCTGTACTTATGCCATTTGCCTGAGTTCTTTTTGCCGGCATCATCGAGGATTCTGAAGAGCCACGCGGCGAAGCCGGTTTCCTGGCCGGGCTCGGAAGAGGAGAATCCCAGGGTCTGAAAGGGCTCGCTGGCCGAAGACGAAAGCAGGCCCTGGGCAAAGGCGCGGAAGGCGGCGGCGGCCGGGGGGCCCAGGAGGTCCGCCGAAGAGTCTCTTCCGCCGCCGCCGGCCAGGTCCGGGACCGCCATAGTCAGGGTCCCCTTCTGCCGGGAACGGAAGACCAGGGCCAGCTCCCGAACCAGAAAAAACCATCCTTTGACGTGATCGTTTACCAGGGTCTCGACTTCCGCCGGGATTAGGGTTTCCGCGCTGCGGTACACCGCCGGGGGCGAGCAGACAAGGAGGGCGTCGTCGATCCGGCCCAGGCGGTTTTCGGCGGCCAAGGTCAGGGTGCGGGCCGAAATGGGGCTGGCCGGGTTCCACTGTAGGGCTATGCTCCCCGTGGGAACGCCCACGGACGCCGCGGCGCCTTCAGCAGCCGGAAAGGGGAAACGGTTGGGAATGAGGGCGACCGCGAAGGATTCAACCCGTTTTGCGGCCTCGGCGGAAAGGGCGTAAAAAAGAGACGATTCGTTCCCTGCGATTAAAATTCCCCGGGTCATGACGGGAGTGTATCCTTTTTAGGGTCCGGCTTCACGAACCGGGCGCAACGCTATTCCTCCAAAATAAGGAGCGTCTTGGGGTCCAGCTTGAGGGCCATGTGTTCCGGGTTGTACGCATCCCGGTCCTTGGACACCGTAAGATCGATGTGATCCTGCTTGGGGTCCAAAACCACGATCACGTCAAAAAGTCCGGCATAGTCTTTTACCACCAAGGGGATGTTCCGTTTGTCGTAGAAGGGCGTTTCTCCCTTGACGGTACAGCTGTACCAGATCGCCGCGCCTATCTCGCCGGCAAAGTCCTTAACCTTGGCGATCCTTTCGGCATCGCCGGCAGAAAAATCATAGCCGTCCACGATAACAAATTCGGCCCCAAAACCGCCGTCTTTGATCATCGCCCTGAGGCTCCGGAGGATCTGATCCGCCGTGACGCCTTCCTGGTTGAATTTCATCAGCACCCGGTTTTTGACGATCTCGTTCTTGACTTCCTCTTCGTTTTCCAGTTTTTTCTTTTTGATGAATTCGTCAAAAATATCCTCATACCAGGCAAGAACATAATCGGTATGCTGGGTAAAGGAAACATGGATCACTTTTTTATCATGCAGCAGCTTATCCAGAGCGATCTGAACCAGTACCGAGGTTTTGCCTATCCCGCTGGGGGAGGCAATCAGGCCGAGTTCCCCGGCTTTAAGCCCCCCCTGGATGGAATTCATAAAAACCCGTATCGGGCTGCGCTGTACCAATTCTTTCTTAACCAATTTTAATCCTCCTGCCGTGGAAATTTATCTGGCGTCTCTGCGGCGCTTTTCCTCATATTCCTTGATGAGGGCTTCGGAAATACTCTGGGGAACCTTTCCGTATTTTTCAAACTCCATGGTGAACTCCGCCTTGCCCTGGGTGAGGGAGCGCAGCACCGTCGAATAGCCGAACATTTCGCTTAAGGGGACTTCGGCTTCTACCCTGGAAAAGACCCCGTCTTCCGTAGACGCCGATATTATACCACGCCTTTGATTAATGGAAGCGAAAATATTTCCCTGGAATTCGGTAGGCCCTTCCACAGCAACTTTCATGATGGGTTCCAGTATGCAGGGCCGGGCTTTGGAATACGCCTCCCTGAAGGCGCCGATAGCCGCAAGCTGGAAGGCTATGTCCGAGGAGTCCACCGGGTGGCTCTGGCCGTCGTTGATGACGCAGCGGATGTTGACGATGGGGAAGCCGATGAGGCTCCCCTTCTTGACGGCCTCCCGAAAGCCCTTGTCGCAGGACGGCACGAATTCCGTGGGGATGGCCCCGCCTTTGATATTGTCCACGAATTCGTAGTCCCCCTCGCTGTAGGGTTCCATATAGCCGGCAACCCGGCCGTACTGGCCCGAACCGCCGGTCTGCTTCTTGTGGGTATAGTTGAATTCCGACCTCCCGGTGATGGCTTCCCGGTAGGCTACCTGGGGCATGCCGGTTTCAACCTCGCACTTGTATTCCCGCCTCATCCGCTCGATGTAGACTTCCAGGTGGAGTTCGCCCATGCCCTGGATGATGGTCTGGTTGGACTCGGGATCGACATAGGTGCGGAAAGTGGGGTCTTCCTTGGTAAAGCGGTTCAGGGCCTTGGCCAGTTGATCCGCCGATTTCTTGTCCTTGGGGTCGATAGCCAGGGAGATGACCGGCTCGGGGACATACATGGAGCTCATGGCGTAGTTGAGGCCGCCGCCGCAGAAGGTATCCCCCGAAGCGCAGTCGATCCCGAAAAGGGCTACAATATCGCCGGGGGCCCCCTCGTTGATGTCTTCCATGTCGTTGGAGTGCATGCGTACCAGGCGGCCCACCTTGAACCGCTTCCGGGCCCGGGTGTTGATAAGCTCGTCGCCCTTTTTGAGGGAGCCCTGGTAGATCCTGACGTAGGTAAGCTGGCCGTACTGGCCGTCTTCGAGCTTGAAGCCCAGGGCCACGGTGGGGCTCTTTTCATCGGCCGCAAGCTCTTTTTGCTCCTCGTTGTGGTCCAGGTCCAGGGCGTAGTTTTTTACCTCCGTAGGATTGGGGAGATAGTGGTTGACCGCGTCCAAAAGGAGTTGGATGCCCTTGTTCTTGTAGGCCGACCCCATCATTACCGGCACAAACTGCTCCGCCAGGGTTCCCCTGCGGATGGCCTCCCGGAGCATATCCTCGCTGATATCTTCGCCCCCCAGGTATTTTTCGGCCAGATCGTCCGAAAAGAGGGACACGGCGTCGATGAGCTCGTCCCGGTATTTCACAACGTCGGCTTTAAGGTGGGCCGGGATCTCCGCATAGCGGATATCCGTCCCCTGGTCTCCGTCAAAGTAGATCGCCTTCATGGTAATGAGGTCTATAACCCCCTCAAGCTTGTCTTCCAGACCTATGGGGATTTGGATCAGCACCGCATTAAGCCCCAGTTTTTCCCTAAGCTGAATTTTCACCTTAAAAGGATTGGAGCCGGTTCTGTCGCACTTGTTGATAAAGGCGATCCGGGGCACATGGTAGCGTTTAAGCTGGCGATCCACCGTAATGGATTGGGATTGTACCCCCCCTACGGCGCACAGCACCAGGATGGCCCCGTCCAGCACCCGGAGGGAGCGTTCCACCTCGATGGTAAAGTCCACGTGCCCCGGCGTGTCGATGAGATTGATGGTATGATCCTTCCAGGTAACCTGGGTTGCCGCGGATTGAATCGTAATTCCCCGTTCCCGTTCCAGTTCCATGTGATCCATGGTCGCCCCGACGCCGTCCTTGCCCCGGACTTCGTGGATGGCGTGGATCTTGTTGCTATAAAACAGGATGCGCTCAGACAGGGTCGTTTTCCCCGAATCGATATG